>CAZWXA010000408.1:0-3954 GCA_964637755.1 uncultured bacterium
AACCGCCGACCTCCTCTGCGTCAGAGAGGCGCTCTCCCACTGAGCTACGAGCCTACACAGGGAAAAAACACCGCTCATCGTACACACCCGCCGGAAGACTGTCAAGCGAAACGCCCGTCGAATTGACCGTTTTCAGCGCAGGAAGTTGTTGAGCGAGCCGACCTCGATGATGTAGTTGAAGACCGCCTGCACCGGGATCCCGCCGCGACTCATCTCGTCGGGGATCCGGGGGAACGGCGATGCGAGCTTGACCGCGTTCAGCGCGTAGTCGTCGAGAACGACGACGCCCGAGGAGCGCCTGAGCTCCACGAAGCGAAGGTGGCCGTCCTTGGCGATGCCGAACTCCAGGACGAGCTGCCCGCCCACGTTCTTCTCCGCGGCCTCTCGCGGGTACGACCACTTCTCCTTGATCGCGCGGCGGAGCCGCTCGAAGTAGTCGTTGAACTTGGGGTCCTTCGTGTTGAGGGGGATGGGCTCGCCCTCGATCCCGCCTCGTCCCTCGCCGAGACCACCGCCCGGCGAGCGCGGGCGGAGCGCGGCGAGCCGGTCGCCCGCAAGCGTCTCGGCGGGCGCGGTCCCTCGCGCCGCCGCGCTGGTGGCGTTCCCCTCGGGTGCCTTGCCCAGGCTCGGGGCATCCTTGGCGGCCAGCGAAGGCGAGACCTCGGCCGCGACCGTGCGCGGGGCCTGCTGTGCCGAGGACGGCGGCGACGGCGCCGCGGGGAGGTCGGGTCGCGACGCAGCGGCGAGGCGCGGCTCCGCTGTCCTGCCGGTGCCGGGGGCCGCCCCCGCGATGCTCGGAGGGGGAATCTCCGGGCTGGCTGTGGGCGGTCCGGGCCGGGCGAGCGGCGCACGGAGCGCGGCGGGCGGCGTGTCGGACCTCGGCAGACTGCTGAACCGTGTCTCCGGCGGCCTGGCAGGGGCGGCCGAGTCCTTCGTCACTGCCGGCATCGGTACGTCAGCGCCCGCGACGCGTGACTCGGTCCGCGCCGGAGGCGCACGGAGCGCGGCGGCTGGCGCATCGGGCCGCGGCGAGGCGGCCGGCCGCGCCTCGGGTGACTTCGCTGCTGCGGGGGATTCCCTCGTCGCCGCCGGTACGGGCATCTCGGCGCTCGCGACGCGCGACTCCGGACGGACCGAAGCCGGCGCGGACGGCGGCGCCGGCGCGGGACGATCTCTCGAGACCCCGGGATCCGGATTCGGGTGACGGGGCTCGGCCCGCGGCAGCTCGGCAGCCTTCTCGGCCGCCGGGGGCGGCGCGGTCAATTCGGGTCTCGCGGGTCGGGCTTCGGATCGAGGCTGGGGGGCGGTCCTGTTCCTCGCGAGTGGGACGCCAGCGGCAGGGTCCGACTGGGGCCTCGGCAGGGTCGCCACGCGAGCTTCGTGAGGCGGAATCTCCCTCGTCGCGAGCGGTCCGCTCGGCGCCTCCTGGCGAGGCACGCCTGTCGGCGCGGCGGGCACAGATCGGCCGGCACGCGGCCCGCGCTCCGGCGCTGCCCGTCGCGCCTCCCTGGTGCGCTCGGCCGGATTGCCACGCGGGGCGGGCTCGTCGATCTTCGGAAGCTCCACGAGGAAGGGTTCGCCCCGCTTCTGCACTGGCGGAGGCGTCGGCGAAGGCGCCAGTCGACCGAGGATGACGATCCCTCCGGTCAGGAGGAGATGAAGCACCACGGAGAGACCCAGTCCACGAACGAGCCACGCCCGTCGAGGCCCAGGCTCACTGACCGTCATGGCCCTCCGAGTATAGCAGCCAGGCGAGGCTACAGGTCGCGGTCGACGGCTCGAGCAACCGGCCGGAGCGCCTCCATCAGGCGCGCGAAGCGCTCGGGCTTGAGCGACTGCGGCCCATCCGAGAGGGCCTCCTCGGGCCGCGGATGCACCTCGATGATCAGCCCGTCCGCGCCGCAGGCGACGGCGGCCTTCGCCATGGGCTCGACGTACTCCCAGTGGCCGGTGCCGTGGCTCGGATCGACGACGATCGGCAGGTGGGACAGCTTCTTCATGACCGGGACCGCATTGAGATCGAGGGTGAAGCGCGTGGAGGTCTCGAAGGTGCGGATGCCCCGTTCGCAGAGGATCACACGCGGGTTGCCGCCGCTCAGAACGTACTCCGCGGAGAGGAGGAACTCCTGGACGCTCGTGGCCATCCCCCGCTTGAGCAGCACCGGCTTGCCGCACTCGGCGACGCGCCGCAGCAGCGAGAAGTTCTGCACGTTGCGGGCACCGATCTGGAGGATGTCGGCGTGGGCCGCCACGACCTCGACCTTGTCGGGCTCCATGACCTCGGTGACGACGGGGAGTCCCGTCGCCGTTCGGGCCTCCGACAGGAGCCTGAGCCCTTCCTCCTCGAGGCCCTGGAAGGCATACGGGGAGGTCCGCGGCTTGAAGGCGCCGCCGCGAAGCACGGTGGCGCCGGCCGCCTTCACCTGGTGCGCCACCTCCAGGAGCTGGTCGCGCGATTCCACCGAGCACGGTCCCGCCATGACCACGATTCGCGGGCCGCCGATGACGACGCCGTCCACGGCAACCGTGCTCGACTCGAAGCGAACCTCGCGGCTGGCGAGCTTGAAGGGCTGCAAGATCGGCGTCACGCTCTCGACGCAGTCAAGTGATTCCAGGGCGCGCAGCCTGTCCTTGCCTCGATCGTCACCGACCGCCCCGATCACCGTGCGGAACTCGCCGCGGATGGTGTGCGAGCGGTAGCCCATGGCCTCGATACGGCGGCATACGCCGGCCACCTCGGCATCCGTCGAGTGCGACTTCAGGACGATGATCATCCCGTTTCCCCTTTCCCCTGGCACGGGCGCCCGGACTTGCGCCCGCCCGTGCCCCGCCGGCTCGTTCCCGCCGGCACTATTCCCCCGCGCGCGCAGCGCCCGATCCCCCACCTGGGCTTGCGCCCGCCCGTGCCCCGCCGGCCGACTCGTATCCGCGCCCTATGGCACCGGTGCCGAACCCGGAAACACGAAGGCCGCGGGCTTTCTCAACCCGCGGCCTCGAGATGCGCCGGCCACGGGCTGCCTGCCCGTGGCTCGTCGTTGTCCGGTCAGTCAGAGCCCGTGGGCAGGCCTTCGCGAAGGAAAGGACCGAAACCACACCATCGCCGCCAAGCTCTTCATGCTGGCGACCACTCTACGGATCAGGGCCGCGGGCTGTCAAGCCTTTTCGAGGTCGCCTTCCGCACCCGGCCCCGCCGCCGGCCGCGGAAGTAGCCCGCGATCTCCCGCCGGTAGTAGTAGAGCGGCACGCTGACGGCCGCCACGAGCGCCAGCAGCAGGACCACCGAGATGAACTGGTGATCCGCCACATGCGCGCCCACGTAGGAGGAGATCCAGGTTCCGGGCAGTCGCCCGAGGGTGGAGACCAGCGCGAACACCCAGAACGGGATCGGACTGATCCCGAACAGGTACGAGACGATGTCCTTCGGGAAGCCCGGGATCAGGTAGATGATGAAGCAGAAGATGGCGCCTTCCGCCTCGATGATGAAGGTCATCCTCCTCCAGTACCGCTCGCTGAACCAGGGCCGGACCAGCGGTTCCCCGTACAGACGTCCGAGCGCGAAGCAGAAGAGGGTCCCGAGCGTCAGGCCGATGGTCGAGTAGACCCCGCCCCGGAACGTACCGAACAGCGCGCCGCCCACGGGTCCGGTGATCTCGCCCGGGATCGGGGAGATGATCACCTGGAGCGCCTGGAGGGCGATGAAGACGATGGGCGCCGCCCAGCCCCAGGCCGCGACCGTCTTCTTCAGGAAGTCGTTGTCCCGGTACAGCCGGATCGTGAGGTGGACGATCGGCGCGTCGATGACCACGAGCCAGATCACGACGGCCAGCGCGGTGGCGAGGACGGCGATCCCGAGCGCCCAGCGGGCGCGATCGCTCACACGCGGCCTCGCAGCGTCACCGGAGCGCCCTCAGTCAACGTCGGGGGGAGCGACCGCCGCTCCCCCCGACACCCCCC
>CAZWXA010000409.1:0-3949 GCA_964637755.1 uncultured bacterium
CTGCTCGGCGGACAAGTGCCTCGTAGTCTTCGGCGGTGCCTGGAAGCAGCCGCAGTCATTCTGCCATCGTGACGCTTCGGCACAGTGTCGGCGGACGCATTGAAGATTGCTGACGCAAGGAGGACCCCGAGGAGGGTGGATCCTTCGACGCGGGCCGGTGTATCGAGCGCGCGCGCGTGTCCGGATCGATTCCGCGCTCACATGTACCCGTCCCGCCGGAGCGTCTCCAGCCCGCCCCGGTCGTCCTTGTCCTGGGCGCGTCCCGCGCGTTCCGCGATGTTCGCGAACTTGCCCGTCCGGAGCTCCATGATGATCTCGTCGACGGTCCGGGCGTCGGAGCTGACCGGATGGGTACAGGGCCAGCACCCGAGGGATCGGTAGCGTTGCCCGTCGCCCTGGTTGTAGTAGAGGGAGACCGTCGGAATGCTCTCCCGGCGGATGTACTCCCAGATGTTGAGCTCGGTCCAGTCGAGGAGCGGATGGATGCGGACGTGCGTCCCCGGCGCGAAGTCGGTCTTGTACTGGTTCCAGAACTCGGGAGGCTGATCCCCGACGTCCCACACGCTCTGGGTCGTTCTCGGTGAGAAGTACCGCTCCTTGGACCGGCTGCCTTCCTCGTCGGCGCGGACACCCACGATGACGCCGGTGAAGGGCTCCGCGTTCCGGTCGACCTCGTAGGCCTTGGTGGCATGATCGAACCGGTAGCGCGTCCACTCCCCGCTCAGCGTCCGCTTGAGGGCTTCCGTCTTGAGGAGGCCGCAGCACGCGATGCGATCCACGGTGCCGTCGGGGAACGTCCGCTTCTCGGCGAGCGCCTGCTCGTTCTGGCCGTAGATGAGACTCAGGTTCCACTCCCGGGCCAGGCGATCCCGGTAGGCGATCATCTCGGGGATCTTGTAGGCGGTGTCGATGTGGATCAGCGGGAAGGGGACGTGCCCGAAGAAGGCCTTGCGGGCGAGCCACAGGAGGACCGTGCTGTCCTTGCCGATCGACCAGAGCATCCCGAGCTGCTTGAAGGCGCTGTAGGCCTCCCGCAGGATGTGAACGCTCCGGCTCTCGAGCTGATCCAGATGGTCCATCGTGAGTCCTCTCCTCGCCTGGCTGTTCGTGAACCCGCGTGTATTCGTGAACCCGCGCGACCGAGGGGCGGCGGCCGCGCTCAGGCGCGGCCGGCCAGATGCCGCAACACCATCGCGCAGGCGTCCTCCACCGACGTGTGCCGGGTGTCGATCACGAGGTCCGGCCGCTCGGGCGGCTCGTAGGGGTCGTCGATCCCGGTGAAGTTGCGGATCTCTCCGCGCCGCGCCCGCGCGTACAGCCCCTTTGCGTCCCGGCGCTCGCACTCCGCGAGAGGCGTGGACACGTAGACCTCGACGAAGGTGCGGCACAGGCGGCGCGCGAAGTCGCGTGACTCCGCGTACGGAGACACGAGGGACGCGACGACGAAGACCCCGTGCTTCTCGAGCCGGCTCGCGAGATAGCCCACCCGCTTCACGTGGGCGTCGCGATCGGCCCGGGTGAACCCCGTGGCGGGGAAGAGGTCGCGGATCTGATCGCCATCCAGGTGCTCGACCTTCAGGCCCCGGTGTTCGAGCGCCTGGCACACCCGCTCCGCGATCGCGCTCTTCCCGGATCCGGACAGCCCCGTGAGCCACAGGACGGCCGGCCGGACATCCGCCGGCCCCGGCTCCCCCCGGTCCTCCTGCGTGGCGTTCGATGGCAGAGTGCTCATCGCGTCGTCAGGCGTCCTCCTCGACCATGGCGAGGAGGTATCGGCCGTAGCCGTTGTCTCGCATCGGCTCAGCGATGCGGCGGACGTCCGCCGCGCTGATGTACCGCAGGCGGTACGCGACCTCCTCCACGCAGGCGACCATGAGCCCCTGGCGTTCCTCGATCGTCGAGATGAAGTTCGAAGCCTGGAGGAGGGACTCGTGCGTGCCGGTGTCGAGCCAGGCGATGCCGCGGCCGAGCCTCTCGACGTGCAGGTCCCCGGTCTCGAGGAAGGCGCGGTTGACGTCCGTGATCTCCAGTTCCCCGCGGGCCGAGGGTGTAAGGCCGGCCGCGATGTCGACGACCCGGTTGTCGTAGAAGTAGAGGCCCGTGACGGCATACGACGAGCGGGGCCGGCTCGGCTTCTCCTCGAGGTCGACCACTCGGCCCCGGGCGTCGAACTCGACGACCCCGTAGCGCGCGGGGTCGCGGACCCGGTAGGCGAAGATCGTGGCCCCCCTCGGGCGCCGGGCGGCGCGCCGAAGGGATTCGGAGAAGCCGTGTCCGTAGAAGATGTTGTCCCCGAGGGCGAGGGCGACGCCCTCCTTGCCGATGAACTCACGGCCGATGAGAAAGGCCTGCGCCAGGCCCTCGGGCCGCGCCTGCGCCGCGTACGCGAGCCGGAGCCCGAGGTCGCTTCCGTCCCGGAGGAGCCGCCGGAACGCGTCCGCATCCTCCGGCGTCGTGATGACGAGGATGTCGCGGAGACCCGCCAGCATCAGCGTCGAGAGGGGATAGTAGATCATGGGCTTGTTGTAGACCGGGACGAGCTGCTTGCTGATTCCTCGAGTGAGGGGGTACAGGCGCCTTCCCGAGCCCCCGGCCAGGATGATGCCCCGCATCACCCGTCGCCGCCCGCGAGTCCGAGGCGCTCCCGCCGGTAGCGGCCCGACAGGACCGCCGCGCACCAGGCGCGGTTGTCGAGGTACCACCGCACGGTCCTGGCGAGGCCGGCCTCGAGGTCGTGCTCGGGTTGCCAGCCGAGCTCCCGACGGATCCTGGTCGAGTCGATGGCGTAACGCCGGTCGTGTCCGGGCCGGTCGGCCACGAAGGCCTTCAGCTCCCGGTAGGCGGTGATCGACTGCGCGGCGAGCGCGGGGTTCGCCAGGGCCGGGTGGACCGCCTCGAGGGCCGCACAGAGCTGGTCGACGATCTCGAGGTTGGTCCGCTCGTTGCCGCCGCCGATGTTGTAGCTCTCGCCGACCCGGCCCTGCGAGAGGACGCGGAGAAGCCCGGCGCAATGATCCTCCACGTAGAGCCAGTCGCGCACGTGGCCGCCGTCGCCGTAGAGCGGCAGCGGCTTGCCCTCGAGCGCGTTGAGGATCATCAGGGGGATCAGCTTCTCGGGAAACTGGTGGGGGCCGTAGTTGTTCGAGCAGTTCGTGATCAGGGTCGGCAGGCCGTACGTTTCGTGGTAGGCGCGGACCAGGTGGTCGGCGCCCGCCTTCGAGGCCGCGTAGGGCGAGTTCGGCGCATACGGCGTGGCCTCCGAGAAGACGCCCGTCAGGCCGAGCGTGCCGTACACCTCGTCGGTCGACACCTGGAGGAACCGAAACGCGGCGCGCTCCGCGTGGTCGAGGCGGGCGCAGTATCGCCGGGCCGCCTCGAGCAGCTCGAAGGTGCCCACGACGTTGGTGCGGACGAACTCCCGCGGCCCGTCGATCGAGCGGTCGACGTGGGTCTCCGCCGCGAAGTTCAGGATGGCGGCCGGCCGGTGGGCGCGGAGGATCCCGTCCATTGCGGCCACGTCCGCGATGTCGGCCTGGACGAAGGTGTAACGGGGGTCGCTCGCGATGTCGGCGAGGCTCAGGAGGTTGCCGGCGTAGGTCAGCCGGTCGACGACGACCACGCGGGCATCGGTGCGCGCGAGCGCCAGGCGGACGAAGTTCGAGCCGATGAATCCGGCGCCGCCCGTGACGATCATGGTCTGCATCCGGTCACTCCCCCGCGCGCCTCCAGCGCCCTTCGCGCTCACCGCCAGCCCCGGCTGATAGTACCGCGCTCCGCCTCCGAGGGCCGCAGGTTCGGCGCCCGTTCGGTGCCCGGGCGCGGAAGGGGTTCGGATGTTCGGTGGTAGACTCGCCGGATACCATGGGACGGTCCAGCGAGAGCATCCCCTCCACGCCCGGCAGCTCGGGGTCTGACGACGAGTTCCGGTTCAGCCTCGGCCTGCTCGGCG
>CAZWXA010000410.1:0-3946 GCA_964637755.1 uncultured bacterium
GAGCGCGGAGGCGCTCGCGCTGCTCCAGGTCCTGCGCGCCGCGGTGAGCGCGGTGGGGACGGTCCGGGGGCGTCGCCTCCCGCTGGACGCCCTTACCGGCGGCGAACGCGCCCGGGCAGGCGTCCGGTCGGCTCGCCGTCGCGCTGGACGACCTCGCCGTTGACGATCGTTGCCGCGTAGCCCTTCGCGCGCCGGACGATGCGCGTCGCGCCGCCCGGCAGGTCGCGGCGCTCCTCGCGCGGGCCGGCGCCCACGCGGTCGGGATCGAAGACGACGAGGTCGGCGGCGAGGCCTTCGCGCACGAGCCCGCGGTCCGTGAGCCCGAGCAGCATCGCCGGCTCGAACGTCAGTCGCCGTACCGCCGCCTCCAGCGGAAGCGCTCGTTTCTCCCTCACCCAGTAGCCGAGCAGGTGACTCGAGTACGTGACCTGGCAGATGAACTGGACGTGCGCGCCGCCGTCGGAGCCGCCGACGACCACGTGCGGGTCCTCGATCATCGCCCGCAGCGCCGCCTCGTCGCCGTTCTGGAAGCCGACGATCAGGAAGTCCGACGCCAGCTCCTCGTCGAGCGCGAGGTCGAGCATGGCCCCCAGCGGCGCCTTGCCCTGCGCACGGCCGACCTCGACGAGGTTCCGGCCGACCCAGGCGCGGTTCCGCTCGTGCTTCACCGCGTGCACCAGGACGTCCTGCATGCGCTTCGAGAACACGCGCGGCGTGGGATCGTCGAGGTCGGCCTGGAGCGCCGCGCGCACCTCAGGCGAGCGCAGCCGCTCGAGCTTGTCGGCGCGCGTGCGGGTCGTCTCGAAGAAGTCCTTCCATGCCGGCATGTCCCCGAAGATGCCGCCCCGGAGCGAGAAGTTCAGGTCGAAGCGCTCCGGGAGCGCGAGCGGGTAGAGG
Organism: uncultured bacterium; assembly: GCA_964637755.1. GTDB lineage: Bacteria > Methylomirabilota > Methylomirabilia > Rokubacteriales > CSP1-6 > AR9. The sequence goes on from CAZWXA010000410.1 coordinate 898, forward strand.
CGGGCGCCGGCACGGAACTGCTCGGCCGTCCACTCCAGGACGCGACGCCAGTGATCCGGCGCGTTCCAGCTGTGGAGGAGGAGGTTCCAGAGCACGGGCCGGCCGCTTTCGACGGACAGGCGAGCCATCGTCGCCATGTCCTCCGGCTGGACGAGGGGGATGTTGCGCGGGATGAAGCAGAAGACGCCGCGACCGGCGGACCGGAGCACGCGCGCGAGGCCGAGCAGCTCGTCCTCGGCGGCCCACCGGCTCGGCACCGGCACACCGTCGCCGTCGAAGTGGACCGGGCCCCAGGACGACGAGACGCCGACGGCGCCGGCCTCCAGGCACTCGCGAGCGATCGCGGCGATCGCCTCGATCTCCCCGGCGGTGGCCGTGCGCTTGCGGGCGTCGTCGCCCATGACGTGATAGCGGATGGTGGAGTGGGGCGCGAGCGAGAGCACGTTGACGCCGAGGCCGCGGTCGAGTGCTTCGAGGTACTCCGCATAGCTCGCCCACGCCCATGGCACGCCTGGCTCGAGCGAGGCGAGCGGGATCGCCTCGACCTTGGACAGCATGCGGCGGATGTAGTCCTGGTGCTCGCGGCGGACCGGCGCGATGCCGAAGCCGCAGTTCGTGATGAGCACGCTGGTGAAGCCGTGCCACGAGGTCGGGGTGGCGAGCGGGTCCCAGAAGAGCTGCGCGTCGTAGTGCGTGTGCGGGTCGATGAAGCCCGGCGCGACGACGGTCCCGCGCGCGTCGATCACCTCGCGCGCGCCCGTCGTGTCGATGTCGCCGACCCCGGCGATGCGCCCCGCGGCGATCCCGACGTCGGCCACGAAGCCCGGCATCCCGGAGCCGTCGACGACGAGCCCATTCTCGATTACCAAGTCGTACTGCATCGTCACCTCCTCCGCGGATCTCTGTTTCGCGCGCGCCCGTCGGCTCCCGTCCGCTCACGGCCGGTCGAGCCGTACGGAGCAGTGGAAGTGCGCGAGGGCCGGCTCGTTGCGCCCGTAGGTCACGGCCGGCTGCGCGCCGGAGAGGTAGCCCCGCTGGATGCCCTCCGCCAGCGGAAAGCCCTCCCCCTCGACGGGTCCGTCCAGGGCCGCCGCCCGGTGCAAGCGGCGGCGAGCCCTCGGTCAGATCTGGCGAGCTCTGAGGCTAGCGGAAGTGGGGAAGGATCTCCTTGGCGAAGAGCTCGATCTGCCGCTGCGTCTCGTCCCACGACATGAACCCCTGGTCGAAGAACCAGCCGAACCACTCGAGCTCTCCGCCGTCGTAGATCTTGCTGAGCGCCTCGATGTCCGCCCGCACCTGCGCGGGCGTCCCGGCCAGCGCGTATTTCACCTTGCGCATCCGCTCAACGGTCCACTCGTCCACCGGCAGGGGGGTGTAGGGATCGAGCGGGTACTTCGTGGCATCCTCGGGAGTACGGAACGCCTCCCAGAAGCCGAAGCCGCCGAAGTACGCCTGAAAGCCAGCGTAGTTGGTGTTCCGCAGGAGTTCGACCGCCTCCTCCTCCGTCCGGCCGAAGTGGACCGCCCTGAAGGCGCCAATGCCCTGGCCGAGCTTGAGGGTGCGACCCGCCTCCCTGCCCACCTCCAGATAGACCTCGGAAAGGCGCCGGAACTCCGGCGGATGCGCGACGAGGATCCAGGGCACGATTCCCGACTGCGCCGTGTAACGGATCGTCGTCTCGCTCACCGAGAACGGCTGGAAGAGCGGCGGGTGCGGCTGCTGATAGGGGCGCGGAATGACACAGACCTTGCGGATCACCCCTGCCTCGTCGATCTCGCCGGGCGCTCCGTATTGACGGGTCCACTCCGCCGCTGGCCATCGCGTGATCCCTTCCTCATAGGGATACGGCACCTTGTAGTACTGGCCATCGAACGTCAGGGTCTCCTCGGTCCAGGCCTTCTTGACGATCTGGACCATCTCCTCGTAGACCTTCCGGTTGTGATTGTCGATCGCGGAGCCATCCATCGGCGCCCCGGTCACGTGGTATTGCTGGCCCAGCACATTGACCCAGCGGTCCTGGTAGCCACGGGCGAACCCCGCGTAGAGCCGCCCCTTGGTGAGGTGGTCCAGAACGGCCAACTCCTCCGCGGCCCGCAGGGGGTCCCAGGCGGGGAGGACGAGCCCGAGCGGGGCGAACTTGATCCGCTTGGTGCGCGCCGCGAGGTCGGCGTAGAGGAGCAGCGGCGCGACGGACGCCTCGTAACCCTCGGAATGGAAGTGGTGCTCGGTCGTCGCGAAGGCGTCGAATCCCGCGTCGTCGGCCAGCACCGCGATCTTCCGCAGCTCGTCCAGCATCTGCTGATAGCGTTCATTGTTCCGTCCGATCGGGCGGAGCCGCTTGCGGTCGTCCAGTGTGCCGGGGACGGTCGGGAGCACGAAGAGCATGAACTTCATGGAAGCCTCCTCACGGGGACGGGGGAGCGCCGCTCCCGCCGTCGGGTCGCCTCCGCTCGAATAGTTGGACCGCGTTTCCGCTGGGATCGAGGACGGTGACATACCGGCCATGACCGCCCATGTCGACGATCTCCCCTTGCCGCGCCACGCCGTGCGAACTCACATGCCCCGTCGCGCGGTCCAGGTCCTCCACCTCGAACACCACCACCGCGCCCATCCCCGGTTCGACGACGCGCTCTCCCTCGCCGCTGACCGCAAACGACGCGCCGTCGAGGTCGAACTGGGCCCACCGGTTGCCGTCCTGGAACTTCAGGCGGAGCCCGAGCACGTCGCGGTAGAAATGCACCGCTTCGTTCAGATTCGTGGCCGCCACGTGAACATTCCTGAGTCGTCGCACCATAGGAGACCGATCGCCGCTATCCAACATCAAGGAGGGCCGTTCCGCCAAGAAGGCCGCTCCACGGGCAGACGCAAAAATCGGGACGCGACGTCTGAAGCCCGAACATGGGCCGTTCCCACTCGCCTCGCCTGTCGAGTGAAGGTTCTGTACTAGGCAGTTTATACTAGAGGGCCGAATCGAGTGTCAAGCTCGGTCCCCCACGTCTCGTCAGCTACCCGCCCGATCTGGCGCGTGTCGCTTCGGCCCGCAGGAAGA
>CAZWXA010000411.1:0-3911 GCA_964637755.1 uncultured bacterium
ATCCCGTACCCGGTGAGCCCCTCGCAGTCGGCAAGCGTCGTGCTCTCCGCGCTGGACCCGAAGTTCCTGATCGCCGCGGCCGGACTCGTCGTCCTGCTCGCGGGAGCGGTCCTCTCGGTGATCCGCTCGCGGAGGGCGGCCTTCTTCGTCGCCTGGTTCTGGCTCGCCCTCGCCCCGGCCGTCGGGCTCAACCTGCTGCCGGGATCGTCGCCGATCGTGGCGGACCGCTTCCTCTACCTCCCGTCCGTGGGCGTCTGCGTCCTCCTGGCCCTCGGTGTTCGGCGGGTCGTCGGCGCCGTCCGTGACATCGAGGCAGAGCAGCTCCCGAGGACGCCGACGCTCGCCTTCGCGGGCCTCGTGATGCTCTTCGCCGTCCTGACGATCTGGCGAAACGAGTACTGGAAGGACGACCTCCGCCTCTACTACCGGATGACCGATACCGACCCGCAGTCGCTGCTGGCCGCCGTCAACCTCGGCCTCATGCATCTCACCCGGCTCGAGGCGCGCGAGGCAACCGTGAACTTCGAGCGCGCGCTCAAGCTCGCGCCGGACAACGCCCGCGTCCTGGTCGGGTACGGACTGCTGCGCGCCGAGACCGGACACGTGGACGAGGGGCTGCGCCACGCGCTCCGCGGTCTGGGCTACGAGCCGCACGACGGCTCCCTGCACGCGCTCGTCGGAAAAGTCTATGTCATCAAGGGCGACTACGATCGGGCCAGCGCCCACTACCGCGAGGCGACGCGCCTGCAGCCGCAGATCCCCGCCAACTACTTCACGCTCGCGTTCGCGTTGCACCGCGCGCAACATGTTCCGCAGGCCGCCCGGGCCTTCGACCAGGGCCTCCTGGTCGCCCGCGAGATGCAGTGGTACCACCGTCTGGTCGACCGCCTCGGGGGCGAGCTCTTCGCCGATCTCGACCCGCCCCGCGCGATCCAGTACTGGGAACGCTATGCCGGCGCGCTCCGGACCGTGCGGGAGCCGGCCCGCTGGGAAAGGGACGAGCTGTCCGAGGCCGAGCAGGAGCTTCGCAAGCTGCGCGCGGGCGCCGGTTGATGCCGGCCTCCATCGCGGTCGGCCTCGCCGGCCTGGTGGTCGGGAGCTTCCTCAACGTCTGCATCGTCCGGATCCCGGAGCGCCGCAGCATCTGGGGTCCGGGCTCATCGTGCCCTTCCTGCGGTGCCCCGATTGCCTGGCGGGACAACGTCCCGCTCCTGTCGTATGTCGTCCTGAGAGGGCGATGCCGGACGTGCAAGAGCCTGATCTCGCCCAGGTATCCCCTCGTCGAGGCGATCACGGCCGCCGGGTACGTCCTTGCCTACCTGCGATTCGGCTGGAGTGCCGGCCTTCCTGTCACCCTGTTGCTCATTTCGGCACTCGTCGTGGCCACGGCGATAGACCTCGCCCATCAGATCATCCCCGATCTCGTGACCCTTCCCGGCATCCTCGTGGGTTTTCTGGCGAATCTGGTCACGGGTCGGATCCACTGGGTCGACAGCCTCGTCGGGATCCTCGCCGGGTCGGGCATATTTCTTGCTGTCATCTTGGCCAGCCGGGGCGGCATGGGCGGTGGTGACATGAAGCTCGGCGCCATGCTCGGGGCCTTCCTGGGGTGGAAAGTCGCGCTCATTGGCTTTCTGATCGCTGCCCTGGCGGGCGGAGCGTTCGCAGTCGTGCTGCTCGCCACGAAGATCCGGGGGCGCAAGGATCCGGTACCCTTCGGCCCGTTCCTGGCGCTCGGCGGCGCGGTGGCCGTCTTTTGGGGTGAGAGGCTCCTGACATGGTACCTGGCGAGTTTCCAGACCTGAGGCGTGGAGACGGATTCAGCCTCGCGGAGTTGCTCGTCGTCGTGGGGCTGATCGGCCTCCTGGCCGCGGCCTCGCTGCCCTACTTCGTCACCTACTGGCAGAGAGCGAAGCTCAGGGCGGGCGCCGAGGAACTGGCCACGCTCGTCAACCAGGCGCGCCAGATCGCGATCAGCGATAACTGCGCGGTCACCGTGAACCTGTCGTCGAATCGGGTCCAGTTCTCCCTGGGAACGGCCTGTCCCCGGCCGTCCTACTGCGGGAGCCTGCCGTGCAACTGGCGCGGTCCGGGCACCGACGGGAACGGCAACTTCACCCTCGCCAACGGTGAGCTCGTGACCGCGGCGACCGCGAACCCCGTCTTCAGTTACCTCGGCGCGGCCACCAGCTTCGGCACCTTCACAGTCAGGAACCCGACGGACGGACGGACGCTGAGCGTCGTCGTCGCCTCGTCGGGACGCGTGACGATCCAGTAGCTCCATGCGCGCGTCCGCGAGCCTCCGTTCCGGCCGGTCCCGCCTCGACGAGCGAGGTCTGACGCTCGCGGAGATCCTCGTCGCGCTCGCCATCATCAGCATCGGTCTGGTGGGACTCGCGGCGGTGGTGCCGATCTCGAGCTACGGGATCCAGGAAGGCAACCAGATGTCGACCGCGACGTTTCTTGCCGAGCAGCGGCTCGAGCAGCTCCGGGGCGCTCAGTGGGTGGCGACGCCGGCGGTCGACTGTCTCGGCTCCTCCGGGACCACCTCGTCCAGCTGGTCCTTTTCGGGGGGCAGCGCGCCCGGCGGCATCAGCGCGGGGTGCAGTCCCGCCAACTTCAACGACGAGAGCTCGACCGGCACCCCGCTGCCGACGCCCTACGGGCGCTACGCCCGCCAGGTACGCATCCGGCCCTGCGACGCCGGCGGGTCGGGGTGCGGAGTCACCGACGCGGCGCTCCGCATGGTCACCGTTCGGGTGTCGTACACGCCGCTCCAGGGCATCGGCGGCGTCGCGACCTCCCAGAAGTTCGTCGAGCTGACGATGCTGATCGCGGAACGGACATGAACCAGTCGGGGTTCACGCTCGCCGAGCTGCTCGTCGTCGTGGCCGTCCTGGGGCTGATCCTCGCGGGGATCCTCGGGATCCAGCAGCAGGGCCAGCTCGCCTATCTCGTGGGATCGAACCGGGTCGAGGCCCAGCAGAACGCCCGCGTGGCGATCACGCTCATGGGTCGCGAGCTCCGCGCGGCCTGCGCGGTCGCGGCGCTCTCCGCGACGTCCGTCCAGTACACCATGGTGGAGCCGTCGCGGGCGGGCTCCGTCGACTGCTCGTCCCCGGTGGCGGGCGACATCGTGGCCGTCCGGTACGCGCTGTCGGGATCGATCCTCTACCGCGACCAGGTCGTCCCTCCCACCGCCCTCCCGGCGCTCGGCTCCGGGACGGCCCTGATCGGCGGCGTCGCCGGCCTGACCTTCACGGGGTACGACTCCGCGAACGCGACCACCTCGACTCCGGGGGCTGCCTGCGCTGCCGGGGTCGTCTGCAGCATCGCGATCGCGATCAGGACGAAGAGCGAAGCGCCGGCAGCGTCCTTCCGCACCGGGAATGTCTGGACGAGCCTCGACACACGGGTGCGACTCCGGAACATCTGAGGAGACTGACGATGCGAGTCCACATCCTGGCGGATCCGCTCCGGAACGACCGCGGCATCGCGCTCCCGACCGCGATGATCGCGCTCGCACTTCTCACGGCCCTCCTCATGGCCTTTGCCGTTCTCTCCAGGAGTGAGCCGATCATCGCCTCCAACCAGGCGCTCACGGCCCGGGCCAGGACCCTGGCCGAGGCCGGCGCCGAGCGGGCGATCTGGGCCCTGAACGTCGCGTCGGGCATCCCGAGCCCCATGGTGTCGACCATCGCCCCCTCGCCCTACGACGGGAGCACCTACCTGTCTCTGCAGTCGGTCGGCGGGTTCTTCGTGAGGGTCGTCAACGGCGCCTCGGCGAACGAGCGGATCATCGACTCTGTCGGCTGGGCGCCCGCCTACTCGGCCACCGGGTATGCCGCGGGCGGCGGCCCGACGGCGCACAAGCACATCTACAGGGCCGTCGCCAAGACCCCCTGGCCCAA
>CAZWXA010000412.1:0-3909 GCA_964637755.1 uncultured bacterium
GGCGGGGACCGCGGGTCCTGTCGCCGCGAGCAGCCCCACGGTGCTCGCTCCCGCGAGCGTTGCGGCGGTCATCGTCCGTATAGTGTTCCGCCTCCGGTGGGCGATGGCCAGGCGGTGCGCTCCGCGCCGCGGGGCGCCCCGCTCGCGACGCCACCCGTTTGGTCCCACGCCAGGTGCGCCGCGGCCGGTGGGCGGGAGTTCGGGACGAGCCGGGGGTGCGGGCGGGCGCCAGCCCCGAGGTCAGGTCGGGTACCGCGGTCGGGGAGGGGGCGGGGCCGAACGTGGGGAGCCAAGGGGTGGGGGGCGGGCGATCGCCCGGAGGTCAGGTTGCGTACACAGTGCGCGAGGGGGCCGGGCCGAAACGTGGGACACCAGAACGTGGGACACCAGGAGGGTGCGGGCGGGCGCCAGCCCGGGCGCCCGCACCTCAATGATAGAGCGAGTCGTACAGGCGGCGCTGGCGCGCGGCCGCTTCCCGGTATCGGTCGCGGCGGCGCGGGTCGGGCTCCACCGGCTCGCCGCCGGGGGTGCCGGCCGCCAGATCCGGGAGCACGCCGAGCGAGTGGAGCGCGAGCAGTGCCGCGCCCCGGCTCGAGGCCTCGCTCTCGGCGGCGAGCGTGAGCGTCCGGCCGAGGGCGTCGGCGATCATCTGAGTCCAGACACGGGAACGGACGAGCGCGCCGCCCGAGACGATGATCTCGTGCGACTCGGTCGCCAGGGGAGCCAGCCGCTCGTAGACAAGGGCCAGGCGCAGCGCAACCGCCTCGAGCGCCGCGTGGAGGATCTCGACTGGCCCCGTGTCCAGGGAGAGCCCGGCGACCGCGGCGCGCGCGCGGCCGTTCCAGCCCGGGCTCCGCTCGCCCGCGAGGAACGGCAGCAGAGCCAGGCCGTGGTCGCGTTCGACGGCCGAGGCCAGCGCGCGCTCGATGTCCGCCTCCCCGGGCAGCCGCAGCGTGTCGAGGCACCACGCGTAGACGTTGCCGCCCTCGGAGAGGGCGCCTCCCACGACCGCGCGCGCGCGGTCCACCCTGTAGCGCCAGAGCCCCGGCGGCGCCTCCGCCGGTGGCGCGCCGGTGACGAGCCGCATCGCCGCCGAGGTCCCCACGTTGATCGCGACGCGTGCCGCGCCAGTGCACCCGCACCCGATATTGCTCGCCGCGCCGTCTCCGACGGCGGGAAACCAGGCCGCCTGGCGCAGGCCGGGCCAGCGGCTGGCCCACGGCTCCCGCAGCCGCTCCCAGGGTTCGTCCCGATCACGCAGGGGGAACATCCGGCGCTCGTCGATGCCCGACGCGTCGAGCATCTCCGGATCCCACCGCCCGGTGTGCTGGTCGAAGAGGCCGGTCGCCGAGGCCATGGAGACGCTGGTGGCCGGGTGGCCGAACCACTCGCTGGCGAACATCTCGCCGATCGATCCCCATCGAAACACGGACGGCCGGGGTGCGAGCCCGGCGTGCCAGCGGATCTTCGCGGGCCAGTAGGAGGTGTGGAGGTGGCAGCCGGTGCGCGCGTGCACCGTAAGGTCGTCGAGCCTCCGGCGAAGATCCTCGACCGCCGCGGCGCTCCGGGTGTCGGCCCACATGTACACCGGGGTGATCGGACGACCGTCCGGGCCGAACCCGAGCAGGCCGTGCCAGAACGTGGTGACCGCGACAGCTCGAACTTCCCCGGCGCCCGGCAGCACCGCGTCGATGCAGGCGACGGCTGCGTCGAAGAGCCGCGCGGCGTCGTGCTCCACGCCGCCATCCGGTGTGGTCCGGGGCTCGAAGGCGACGCGGTGCTCCACGCCGGCAACCCTGGCGCCGGCGGCGTCGTACACGGAGGCGCGCGTCGACGAGGTCCCGATGTCGAGGGCGATGATCATGGCCGGCGGGCCCTATCGTAGAATGAAACGGGGAGGGAGGCCATGTCCGAGGAATGGGAGCTGCTGACCGTGCGCGGACTCGCCGCGACCGATGAGCGCGCCGACGAGTTCGTCGGCACGATCGTGATCCACCGGGTCGGCACCGCGGAGCCGGTCGAATCGGTTCAGGTCCGCGTGAAGCGCTCGGTACTGAGCGAAGTCCACGGTACGCTCGGACAGTTGTTGAAGCGCTCGGTCGGCCTCAGACGGTAGCTGCCCTCGTCCCCTGGCCACGTGACCCCGGACGGCGCGAACCTCGCAGGGGAGGCGCCCTTGCCCACCACCGCGAGGATCGCCGGGTGATAGAATGAGCCCCTTTCCAGAGCTGGAACTCGACCAGGAGGTGGATCGATGGCGCGGATCAAGGTACTGAGTCCGATCGGCACGGTGAGCGTCGCAAGCGTCGCCGCGCCGCCGCTGCCGGCGGACCTGACAGGACGGACCGTCGGCTTCATCGACAACAACAAGAGCAACTTCGACCGGCTCGTGGGCGACATGGGCGCGCTCCTGACCGAGCGGTACGGTGTCGGCAGGGTGCTCCACCGGAAGAAGGCGAACGCATCCACGCCGGCCCCGCCAGAGATCCTCGCGGAGCTGGCGAAGGAGTGCGACGTCGTCTTCGCCGGCTCCGCGGACTGAGGCTCCTGCACGTCGTGGAGTCTCCACGACGCCATCGAGCTGGCGAAGGCCGGGACCCCCGCCGGATTGATCGGGACGACCGCCTTCCAGGGACTGGCGGTGAGTGAGCTGGCGGCCCTCGGCGTCACCGGGCTGCCGCTGCTCGTGATCGATCACCCGCTCGGCGGTGAGAAGCCGGAGGGCGTCAGCCGCCGGGCTCGCCAGGCCGTCGAGCAGCTCGCGAGCCTTCTGTGCAGGACCTGAGCCCATCGATCGAGGTCGACGACTCGCCGGAGGCGCTGCTCGCGGCCTTCGTCGAGCGCGACTGGTGCGACGGGCTGCCGATCGTGCCGCCGACGGAGGCGCGCGTGCGGGCGATGGTCGGCCGCGAGGATCCGACCGAGTCCCTCGGCGCGATGCCGCCGCTCTGGCGGCGGGCCACGCTGGACAAGCTCGCCGTCAACGCCGTCATGGCGGGCTGCCTGCCGGAATACTTCCCCCTGATCGTGGCCGCCGTCGAGGCCATGCTCGACCCCGTCTTCAATCTCTACGGGGTCCAGGCGACCACGCATCCTGTCGCGCCACTCCTTGTCGTCAACGGCCCCTACGCGCGACGCATCGGCCTCCACGCCGGCAGCGGATGCTTCGGCCCCGGCTTCCGCGCCAACGCGACGATCGGCCGGGCGATCCGCCTCATCCTCATGAACGTCGGCGGCGGCTGGCCCGGACGGCACGATATGGCCACCCAGGGAAGCCCGGCGAAGTTCTCCTACGCGATCGCCGAGAACGAGGCGGCCAGCCCCTGGGAGCCGCTCCAGGACGGCGACGTCGTGACCGTCTTCGGCGGAGAGGGCCCCCACAACGTCAACGACCACGTCTCGACGACGGCCGCCGGGATTCTCCACACGGTCGCCGACACTGCGGTCTCTCTCGGGTCCAACGTCGGCTGGTACTTCTCCCAGAGCCAGCTCCTGATCGCCTTCGGGCCAGAGCACGCGTCGACGGTCCACGCCGACGGCTTCACGAAGGCGGACGTCCAGCGCTTCATCTTCGAGCACGCGCGGCTGCCCCTCCGCACGCTCAAGCTCGGCGTGATGTGGGGCATCCACGACTGGCCGCGCTGGATGACGGCCGTCACCGACGACGACGCCCGGCTTCCCCAGGTCCCCTCGCCCGACGACGTGCTCGTCGTGGTGGCCGGCGGGGCGGGCAAGCACTCGGTCGTCGTTCCCAACTGCACGTTCAGCCGCGCCGTGACCCGTCCGATCACCCGACTGCCCGGCTGAGCCGGCGTGAGGAAATGCTCCGCGGGATCCCGTTGGGGGGTGTCGGCGGGAGCGGCGGTCGCTCCCCCCGACGTCGACTGAGCCCGCCAGTTCGCCGGATCG
>CAZWXA010000413.1:0-3822 GCA_964637755.1 uncultured bacterium
ATGCGCGCCGAGCCGGCGTCCCACGGGTTTGGAATTACGAAGACGCCGGGCGCCTGGTGCAGCGCGCGAAAGCGGGCGGCCTTGTCGTTCTGGCTTGCCGTCATGAGACTCCTCCACTATGAGGGGCGTGACCAGGGCAGCGACGGCTAGCCACGAGAGCGCCCCACCTCGCCGAACTCGGCCCGCAGCAGCTTCGCCGCCGCGACCATGGCCGTCATCTTCCCGAACGCGACGTCGCGGGGCAGGTACTTCATGCCGCAGTCGGGCGCCAGGATGACGTTCTCCGGCTCGATGTGGGGCAGGGCGCGCTTGATGCGCGCGACGATCGTCTCCGGCGCCTCCACCGTCGGGTCGTTCAGGTCGAGGCAGCCGACCATGATCTGCTTGCCGGCGAGCTTCGCGAGGACCGAGCAGTCGAGCTTCGATTGCGCCGTCTCGATGGAGATCTGCGCGCAGGCGCACCCCGCCAGCTCGGGCAGGAAGGAGTAGCCCGACGGCCGCTGGTGGATGACGGCGGCGTAGCCGAAGCAGATATGGACCGCCGTCGTGCCGGCGATGCCGGCGAGCGCCCGGTTGAGCGCCGTGAGCCCGAACTGCCGGGCCTTCTCCGGCCGGGCCTGCATGTACGGCTCGTCGACCTGCACGATGTCGGCGCCGGCGGCGAAGAGATCCCGGATCTCCTCGTTCATCGCGACGGCGTAGTCCATCGCCGCCGCCTCCTCGGTCGGGTAGTAGTCGTTCTGCGCCTGCTGCGACATCGTGAACGGGCCCGGCACGGTCATCTTGATCGATCGCCGGGTGTGAGCGCGCAGGAAGCGCACGTCCTCGACCTCGACCGGGTGCTGGCGACGGATTGGCCCCACGATACGCGGGACCGGGTTGGGATGGCCCGAGCGGTCGAGGGCGGTACCGGGATTGTCGATGTCCACGCCCTCGAGCGCGGTGGCGAAGCGGTTCGAGTAGCTCTCCCGGCGGATCTCCCCGTCGGTGACGATGTCGAGCCCGGCCTCGTCCTGGGCCCGGATCGCCAGCACCGTGGCGTCGTTCTGCGCCTCGGACAGCCACGGCTCGGGGATGCGCCACAGCTCGCGGGCGCGCACGCGGGGCGGGAAGCGCCCGGCGAGCTTCTGGCGGTCGATCAACCACTCGGGCTGCGGATAACTGCCGACCAGGGTCGTCGGAAAGAGCATCAGATCCCTCCTGCCGAGCGACAGAGGTCGGCGTCGCCTGTCCCACCCGTCATCTCCACTCCGACTGTCCAGAGTGGGATGTCCGCCGCCGTGGCGCTCACCAGCCCTCGTCGGGGTCGGGGACGTCGCCGCGCAGGAGCGCGATGTCCGCCTGGTCGCGGAGGGCCTTGCTGCGGCGCCGGGCTGGATCGCTGGCCGCGCGCTCCTTCATCGCGATCAGGTCGGCGGTCGTCACGACGCGGATTCGAACGCCGGCCACATCGAGCGGTTCGGCGCGGTCGATCATTGGATCGAACTCCCGATCGAGCACGATCTGCACAGGCTCACCGGACGGATGCCGGAAATTCATGCTGTGGGCGAACGTCCCGGTGAGCCGCAGACCGGCGCCGGCGAGGGCCCCGGTGATCGAGGTTGGCTCGACGGTCGACCGGACCGCGATGTCGACGTCGAGCGTGGCGCGGGGCACGCCGGAGCGGATGCCGACGGCCACCCCACCCACGACCGCATGCGGGGCGCCCGCGCCGTCGAGAGCCCGGACGGTATCGGCCAGGGCTGCGAGCTTGTCCGGAGATTCGTTCATCGCCGCCCCCCGGCTCGACCCGATCAGCAGCCGCTCACGGGCCGTGAGCCATGCGATGGCTTCGAGCACGCGCGCTTCCATCGAGGTCCGAGCATATCAGCTTCCCTGCTGCGGCCAGTCCTCCTACTGCCTCATCCCGGTCGAGAGGTGGGGGAGCTGAAGCAGACCGGCTGATCGCGGCGGCTGCGCCACACCCGGCACCAGGTTCTCTCGGGCACGGTCAGGGCGCCCTCGGCGCCGCTATACTGGCGGCATGATCACCCTGGACTGGCGGTCGCGCGCGGGGACTTCCTTCGAGACCGAGAAGCGCGCGGTCAACGCCTCGCGCGGAATGGTCGTCACCAACCACCCGCTGGCCTCCGCCGCGGGCGCCGAGATGCTGGCCGCGGGCGGCAACGCCGTGGACGCCGCGGTGGCGTCGCTCTTCGCGCTCACCGTCGTCGAGCCGATGATGGTCGGCGTCTTCGGCGCCGGCCACGCGCAGCTTTTCATGGCCGGCGGCATCCACACCGTCATCGACGGGTACACGACCGCGCCCGCCGCCGCGCGGCCGGACATGTACCGCCCGATCTCCGACACGTGGCCCGACTACCTGGAAGCCGAGGCCCGCGAGAACAGCGTCGGGCTCCGGTCGGTCGGCGTGCCCGGCAGTCTGGCGGCGTGGTGCGAGATGCTCTCGCGCTTCGGCGCCATGGACCTCGCCACCGTCATGATGCCCGCGATCCGTCACGCCGAGCGCGGCTTCCGCGTCACGGGCTACCTCGGCGCGTGCCTCGCGGAATCGAGGGCCGACCTCGCGCTGTTTCCGGAGAGCGCGCGCGTGTTCCTGCCTGGCGGCGCGCCGCTCGTGGAGGGCGATCGGCTCGTCCAGGGGGACTACGCCGCCACGCTCCGCACGATCGCGGCGGAAGGCCCCTGTGCGCTCCACGGCGGCGCTCTCGGGCGACGGGTCGTCGAGTACATGGAACGCGCGGGCGGGCTCATCACGCTGGACGACATCGCGCGCTACCGCACGGTGGAGCGCGCGCCGGTGCGGGGGACGTATCGCGGCTTCGACGTCGCGGGCTGCCCGCCGCCGACGGGGGGCGGCATCCACCTGATCCAGATGCTGAACGTGCTCGAGGGCTACGACGTCCGCGCGCTCGGCTCCGGGACCGTCGACGGGATTCACCTGCTCGCCGAGACGATGAAGATCGCGTGTGCGGACCGCGCGGCCGCCACGGGGGATCCGGCGTTCGTCGACGTGCCGGTCACGCGGCTCACCGGGAAGGACTACGCGGCGGCGCGGCGCGCCGGGATCGACATGGCGAAGGCCGGGGCGTACACGGCGGGCGTCGGGGCCGGCTCGCCGCACACCACGCACGTGACGGTCGCCGACGCTGACGGCAACGTGGTCGCGGCCACGCAGACCATCAACAACCTCTTCGGCTCGAAGGCGATGGCGCCCGGCACCGGCATGCTGCTGAACAACACCATGGCGCTCTTCGACCCGCACCCGGGTCACGCGCTCTCCGTTGCGCCGGGCAAGCGCATGACGAGTTCCATGGCGCCGACGATCGTGCTGCGCGAGGGGCGTCCCGTCGTCGCGCTCGGATTGCCGGGCGGCGTGCGCATCTTCACCTCGGTGCTCCAGGCGCTCGTGAACCTGATCGACCACGGGATGTCGCTGCAGGAGGCCGTGGAGGCGCCGCGCGTGTGGACCCAGGGGCAGGAGCTGGAGGTCGAGTCGGCGGTGCCCGAGGTGGTGCGCGCGGGCCTCGCCGCGCGCGGCCATCACGTCGTGCCCGTGGGCCACGTCGCCGGCGGCATGGGCGCCATCGCGTTCGAGGCGGACGGCACCCTCACCGGCGCCTCGTGCTGGCGCGCCGACGGCAGTCCGGTCGGGATCGGCGGCGGCTACGCGCGGCCAGGGATCCGCTTCTGGCCCGCCGCGCGCCGCGGACCCGGCGCCGGGGCGACCTAGTGTAGTGCGTCATAAATAACTTGACATATATCTGCGCTAGACCCTATCCTGGGAGGCATGAGAACCGCCGCCCCCATCCGTTTGTCTCC
>CAZWXA010000414.1:0-3809 GCA_964637755.1 uncultured bacterium
AGATCTACCGGCGACTCGATCGGCTCGAGCAGGAGTACCAGGCGATCACGCAGGCGCTGCGCCGGATCGAGGCGGGCCTCGCCGACGAGCTCGGCCGCCGCGCGATCCTCGAGCGCGAGCTCGCCGAGGTGAAGCAGCGGGTCGCCGCGCTCCAAACCCGCATCGAGGACATCGAGCAGCGCCTCAGGCACTAAAGCCCCCTCCGTCAGGGCTCCCGCCCCGCCACACCACCCCAGGCGTCCTGTCCATCCCCTCTCGCTTCGCATCAACGCTCTCACACTTTCTTCCAGGTGGCGTCGGGATTGAATCGCGTCATCGCGCGCGCGATGGCGGCGGTGTTCGGGCCGAGGTTCTTCTGGTACACCACGCCGTCGTGGTTGACGATGAAGGTCATGACGCCGGACGAGCCGTGCTGCGCCGGGAACGCCACGAGCGCGAAGCCGCCGATCATGTGGCCGTGAGCGACGTACTCGTAGGCGCCGCCGGGGGCGTCCTTCCCCTGGGCCTTCAGGATCCGGTAGTAGTAGCCGTGATAGGGAACGGGAGGCCCACCGGGCTGCCTCGGCGAGTACCCCTCGCCCCTGGCCTGGGCGATGAGCGACCCGAGCGGGCTCGGCGGCTCCCCGGGCTTCGTCGGCCAGTAGAGCCCGTCACGCTTGCCCGGGCTGCTCACGATCTTCTGCGCGTACTGGGGCAGCCCGTCCCCGTCCGCGTCGCTGACAGAGTACTGGCGCTGGGCGTCCACGTACGCGAGGCACACCTGGATCGTGTCGAGCTCATTCCGCCCGATCCGCCGGTTGAGGATCTCCTCCTTCCCCTGGGCGGTGTCGAACCGCCACCCGGCTGCCTCCTTGACCAGCGGGATCGGGAACGGCCACTCGTCCTTCCCCAGGGTGAGCGTCGCTTTCGTGTCGCTGACGCTCACCAGACGGCTCGCCTCCTCGTAGGCCTGGACGAAGCGCTCCAGGCCCCGTCGGTCGGCCACCTCGTCTCCCGACGAGATGATCTCCTTTGCTTCCGCCCCGAGGATCGCGAGCATCGCCGCCCGGTCACCGGCCCTGGCCGCGTCGAGGAGGGCCTTCGTGGCCTCGTCGGGCGACGAGAAGCGGCGCTGCTTGGCGTCGGCGGCGAAGGCGAACAGCCCCCACACCGCCGCCAGGATGAGGGCGAGAAGAACGGCCGCGGTCAAGCGGCCAGGGAAGCCGCGCGAATGTTCTCGGCGTTTCCGTGTGCCGTTCATCACCGCCGGCCGCCGCCGCGGGCGCCACTGGCGCCACTGGCGCCCCGCGCGCCTCCACCCGTGCTCGCACGGCTGGCCTGCCCCCGAGCGCTGGAGCTGCGCGCCTCTCCGCCCTTGCCGATGCCCTCGAAGGCGCCAGCCTCCCGGCCCCCTCCGCGCCCCATAGCCCCTTGGGCCTGCCCGGGTCCTCCCCGCTCTCCGAGTCCACCCTGGGGCCGGTCTCCTGGGCCCCTCTGCGCGCCGGGACCTCCTGGCGCCTGCCGGTCACGTGCACCGCCCTGTCCAGGGCCTTGTCCTCGCCCGGGCCCGGCCTCGCCCCGCGCCAGGTCCTGCCGCCCCGCCTCGGCGCGCCCCCGAAAGGCTTCCCTTGACTGCGCCCGCGACTGGTCGGCTGCCTTGCCGAAGCGCTGCTGGCTCGCCTGGTCCCGGTAGGGGACGGGTCCCCGATTGGCCGGATTGTGCTGCCAGGTCCCCTGGTTCCCGCCCCGCCCCGGGGTGGAGCCGGCAGGAAGGTTCTGGATGCGCTGGTTGGCCACGTTCGCGGTGTTCACGTTCTTCGTGTAGCTGTTGTACTGGTTGATGTTTACGCTCGTGTTCCCGTGGTTCCAGTTGCAGTCGCCCCAGACCGCCGCGCCGACGGCCATGCCCAGCCCGAACGAAAGGAGCGCGGTGCCCGCCACGTAGCTGGGCGGGTAGTAGGGAGGATAGGGAGGATAGGCCGGATAGGGCCACATCCCGTACACCACCGTGGGATTGTAGGTCGGCACGTACACCACCTGGGGATTCGCCGGCTCGATCTTGATGATGACCGTCGGCGGCTGCTGGACCACCACCGTCTGAGGAGGCGGCGGAGGAGCGGCCGGGGGGGCGGCGGCGGCGGGCTCGACGGTGACCTTCTGCTCCGCCGTCGTCTTGAGGTTGCCCGCGGCGTGGGCCTTAGCCCGGAGGCGCTGGGCGG
Organism: uncultured bacterium; assembly: GCA_964637755.1. GTDB lineage: Bacteria > Methylomirabilota > Methylomirabilia > Rokubacteriales > CSP1-6 > AR9. Next base: position 2,199 of record CAZWXA010000414.1, read on the forward strand.
CGTCCATGAGTTCCTTCTGCTGGGCGAGGACGGCGTCCCCCAACTTCTGGGTCCAGTCGAGCTTCTCGTCCATCATGGTCAGCACCTGGGGGAACGAGACCAGCGACTTCACGCTGTCGTCCCACGTCTGCTTCTTCAGCGCCTCGTTCAGCTGGTCGCCCGTCAGCTGGGCGTTCGCCTTCGCGAACCGCGCGGCCTGGGCGACCTCCAGCGGGTACGTCGAGGCCATCAGGATCTGCGCCAGCAGCGGGTCCGGGTAGAGGGCGACGGGCGCGACGATCTGCTCGAGCTCCTCCGCCTTGAAGGGCTTGGCGGACCCTGTCTGCTGGGCCGGGGCGAGAAACGGCACGGCCAGGATCAGAGCGACCAGGCACACCAGGATCTTGTGCATCGACCTCATCGCGCGTCCCTCCTTCGCATTCAGGCGCCTCACCGGTAGTAGAAGACGTCTCATCGCGGCAGGCGACGATACCACAACGTATCCTTCGCTACAATCGCGTAGTACCAAAGTCGTACTTGACTAGGACCTTCGTACCTGGCTAGGATCAAGGTCCGATGAAGCGCTCGGAGATGCGGGCGTGGATGCGGTCCCACCACTGCTTTTTCCTATTCTCGGGGCTGCTCCTGCTTCTCGTTCTGCTGCCGATGTTCGAAAACTCGGGACAGGGCAAGCTGCTGTTCCTGCTGTGGTGTTATTTCTATGCTCTCGCGGAGCACTTCTCCCCGAGCTCCTTTTCCGGCCTGGGCCCCCACAAAGCACTGCACGTCGCCGACATGATCTTCTTGAGCTTCGGCTCGCTCACAACTGCCGGCTCTCTGGACGTCGTTCCGCATGGGAGGTTGGCGAAGACGCTGGTGATCCTGGAGGAAGTGGTCGGGACGCTGTACATAGGGGCTTTCGTCGCGAGGCTCGTCGCCGTATATTCGAGCGGGCGTCGATAATAGGTGTCCTTCCGTTCCAGGTGACGAGCGGTCAACCCCTATGGCGATCCAGATCGTTCGCGAGCCGATGACGCCCGATGAGCTGCGCTCCCTCGCCCGCGGCCAGTTCGGTGACTTCGCGAAGGCGGTCGTGGATGTGCGGCTGGGGGTGATGGCCATCGGAGGGGAACTCCACGCCGACGAGGAGGCGCTCCTCATCGAGCGGGGGGCCCGCCAGATGGACCTCTGGGGGATCAACCTCTATCCAGACCGGGTGGGGACGGATCGTATCGAGTTCGACTCCATGATCAACGTCCGGCCGTCGCAGGGGAACCGCTCGCGCTCGGTCGAGGATCCGGCCCTCCGGCAGCAGATTGTGAACATCGTGACGAGACTCATCGGCGTATGACGGAGCCCACCTACCAACACCAGGAGCTTGCCGCGGGGGGGTGGAGCCGGCTGTCGCTCGCCGAGCAGCTTGGCAACGTCGGGACCGAGGTGGGACGAATGCGCCGCTGGCGCGGCAAGGACGAGCGGCTCGCGGCCGGCGCGTTCGATCGTGCGCTGGAGCTGCTCGACCTCACCCTCGCCGATCTCCGTTGGCGCGGCCGACTCAGGGAGATCGCCCGCGCGCGGGAGCTGCTCTGTGACGCGGCATTGGGCGGCCTCGAGCACGGCGCCACGCTGGAG
>CAZWXA010000415.1:0-3801 GCA_964637755.1 uncultured bacterium
GGTGGCGGCGGAAGAGTCCCCAACAGTCGTGCGTCGTCAGGACGTGGAAGAAGTCCTGCCCGCACTGACTCTCACTTCTGATCTTGGCCGCAAGAAGCGCTCCGGATGTCAATCCTCGGGCGCGGGAATATGATACGCACTGACACGGAGTTATAGGACATTTGCCCCGTACTTGCCCCGTCGGACACCTCTGAGAAGTTCTCTGATGCCTCTCTGATCGGCTCTCACGCCTCAGATCCGGTCATGCGAGGTGGGGGGCACTTGAGATATACCCTTTGTCGGGCGGCATGTGCCGATTCCGGAGCGAAGGCACGCCGGGCAGGCCGCGTTATCGGACCTGCCTCTCTTCGTCGGTTTCCTCCACCGCCTTTCCGGGACGGTAGTCCCTCACGAGGAGCCGGCGTTCTCTCACCTGTTTTCGGACACTCGGGCACTGGTAGTATGCCGTCTCCCTCGACACCGTGTTACACATGTCGCAGTGGGCCGCGCCCCCGCGGTCCTCGTCTTCCCGCGCCCGGCGCTCAGCCTCCTTCCGCGAGTCAGGGGGGTCGCCGCCCCAGGCCCGACGCTTCCGCTCGGACATCTCCGGCGGTCCCGCGAGCTCACTCCGGAGGTGGGGGTGACTCTGCTCCTGATGGTCAGTCCTCGGTCTCGCCGCTGGCTCGTCGCTCGTGACGACGACGCCATCGCGAGTGGTGAACACCCCACCCGTGAAGATCTCGCCCGTCGTCGACCGTGTGACGGTGCTCACGATGAAGAAGCTCTCCCGCCGGCGGCCCTCCGCGGCCACCACCGCGGCCAGGCAGAGCGCGTTAGCCCGGTCGTCGTGGTACCCGGGCGGGTGGTCGATCTTGTCGCCGCGCTGCTCGAGGTTGCGGAGCTCGCGGCACGTCACCGGGTCATCGAGGATCTTGATCGCGCCGGTTCGGAACAGGACACCGGCCTCTAGGTAGGCCAGTGACCGCGTGACGTAGACCGAGTCCCCCCGGATGGTAGGGTGCAGGTACTCGACGCCGTGACGCTTGAACGCCTCCACGATCCACTGGCCGGTCAGCCGGTCGCCGTAGACGCGCTTGACCCCATAGCGCGTCAGGGTGGCCGCGATCGCCTGCACCGTCGCGTTCAGGTCCAGCGTCCCGGTTTTTGGCTTCGTCCACGTCTGGCCATAAACCTGGACGACCTGCTCCCCTTCGGCGAACGCAATGGCCATCGCGAAGGCGTCGTCGCCACCCGCCGACGCGTCGACGGCGGCGACGTACTTCCTCCCGCTCTCCGCAGGGCGCATGGTCAGGCCGGTCTCGACGGCGGCCTCAACCAGGTGGGCCGGCAAGAAGACCCCGGCGTCCTCCGAGAACTGGGCGTCGAAGAGCCTGGCGTAGCGCATGGGGTCCAGCCGCGTGCGCATCCGAGCGAGGAACCCCGGGTCCACGCCGTCCGGGTTCATCCTCTCCGACGACAGTCGCCAGACGAGGCGGTGCGGGTCGTTCTTGCCGAACGACTGCTGGAAGTCCTGATAGAGCACGCCGTCCCGCCCGCTCGGCGTCGACACCTTGAAGAGCTTCGCCCGCGGATAGTTCACCTGGCCACGGAAGATCGAGGCCTGGATATCCACGTCCGAGTCCGCCGCGCCTTCGAACTTGAACCGGCCGAGCTCGTCCATACCGCCGGCGGGGAGGGAGTAGCCGTACATCGCCTTCGACGTGCAGGGGAAGACCCGGATCTCGATGCCGTTCCTCAGCACGAGCGCGTCGCGCCGCTCGCTGACGAGCTCCTCGGAGAGCAGTGGGGACTCCTTCAGGTAGCCGCGCATCAGCCGATGGACGATGCCCGCCGCCTTCACGTCCTGCGCGACGCAGGCGACCACGGCCGTCTCTCCAACGTTGACGACGACGCCACCATAGATGGCCTCGTAGAGCAGGACCGGCGCCAGGAACCGCGAGTCCTTGCCCGCGCGGCTGCCCGCGACCACGGTCACCTCCAGGAACTCGATGGCCGGATAGTCGCGCCGGGCCGCCTCCTGCCAGACCTCGAGCTCCTCGTCGGTCAGCGGCAGTCCGTAGCACCCTTTGAGCAGCGTCCTCTGCGCGACGCTCAGCCTCTCGCCTATCGAGTGGCCGAGATATCGGGGGTCGGTGACGAACGTCAGGATGTCGGGACGGTCTTCGCGCTCGACGCGCAGGCGCCGCTTGAGCGCCCGGGCCTCGCGGGCTTTCTTCGCGCCCGCGGCCGTGCCCATCAGTCCCTCTCCCCGGCGCCGTCGGGTAGTCCCTGGGTCTTTTTCACCGGCATCCCGTCAGATGATCGCGGCGCTCCCGCGCTCGATGACTCGGTTGACTCCCGAAGAGGACGTGGCGAACACGTGCGCAACGACGGTCTCGGTGACGAATTGCTGCTCGGTCTGCGCGCCCATGCGTCGCTCCTCTTGCCGACGCTGGCGCTCGGGGCGCTTGCGGACGGCGGGGTCGATACCACCCTATTATATACGTCTACGGGGGGTATCCACTTTGGTCAAGTGACCCCAAGATGTTGGGTCACGGGCTACCGCCGGCGATCGCCCGGTACGGGGCGGGCGCGGTGGCCACTGCGTGCTCCATGAGGCGGTGGAACAGAAGTCCGCGCCGACGGGAGGTGCGCCGGTTGAACCGGAAGGTGAACTCGTCGAAGTAGGCGTCGAGGTGCTCGGGGTGGACCGACCCTTGGTGTGTGCCCAGCAGCCATCTCTTGAGCAACGAGGCCACCCGGTGCACCGCGGGCATCGACACGTGGGCGGGGTCGCCGGAGGCCGAGAGCACGGTCTTCTTGCGGGTGTAGCCGTGGTCGGGCAGGGCGTTGTAGCCACCCCAGCCGTCGGTCAGCACCACCGCGCCCGGGCTCGACGACGTAGCACACGAACGGCACCAGACTCGTGCCCGAGACGTCGCGGACGCGGCGCAGCCGTGCCCGTCCAAAGCCACGGGGCTGGTGCACCTCGACGGCGATCACCCCGATGGCCTTCTTGCGGGTCTGACGGCCGTGAACACCTGGTTCTTCCCCACCCAGCAGCAGGTCCGGTCGCCGGTGTCGCAAGGCCGAGCGGGGTATCGAATCGGCGGCGAGGGAGCGGATTGCCGCGACAGCTCCGATCCTGAGGGCATCGGCACCCGACAAAACTGACAGAACCTCTCGGTTGTTTCATGACGGGAGCTCCTTCAGCCTCGCGGGCGTCGCCCCCGTTCATTCCCGTGCGTGCTGGCCAACGCCGCGCACATCGCGCAAGTGCCGGGGTGAAAGACGGACGTCAAGGACTGCGTCTGGATCGCGCAACTGCTGGCCCGGGCGTGCGAACCCGGCCGTCGGTAACCGCCGCTTCGGACAGCTCGGAGCCTTTTAACGAGACGCGCGCGCTGCCGGTCCACGTCAAGCCGGTTCGGAGAGTGTCCTCTCCATGGGTCGCCAGGCCTCGGTCTGCCACCGGCGCGCTCCACTCCGCTCTGAGGGCATCGGCACCCGACAAAACTGACAGAACCTCGGTTGGCGTCTCCGTGACGGGAGCTCCTTCAGGCTCGCTGGGGTCGCCCCCGTTCATTCCCACTTAACCTGCGAGCCGCGGGTTAATATAAAACCGCACCGTTGGCCGCCCGCCGTCACTGGCCCGGACGACCTCCCGCCGAATCCGGCCCAGGTCTTCGAGGCACTCGAGGGCGCCCTGGACGACCCGCGGCTCCGTCAGGCCGGTCCATTCGTTGCGATAGACCTCGCGGGCGGTGAACGGGCTCGCCAGCCGGCCCCGCGTGATCCTGGTTGCGAGCAGCGTGGCCGCCA
>CAZWXA010000416.1:0-3798 GCA_964637755.1 uncultured bacterium
TCTCGTACTCCACGTGCGCCACCGCAATCGTGATCCCCCGCTCCCGCTCCTCCGGCGCATTGTCGATCGTCCCAAACTCCCGCACCGCCACCCCACTGTACTTCGTGTGCAGCACCTTCGTGATCGCCGACGTCAGCGTCGTCTTCCCGTGATCAATGTGCCCAATCGTCCCAATGTTCACGTGCGGCTTCGTCCGCTCGTACTTCGCCTTCGCCATGTCTCAGGCCCTCCGATGCCCGTGGCTGCCGCTCGTGTCCGGCCTCACGTCGTCCATCCCGCGCGCCCGGGCTGTCCGGGACGGCCGATGCGGGCGCGGCCCGCCTCGAACCGCGAGTGGTGGCGGGCAATCACCGCTGCCCCGCCCGCCCGGATTCGCCGGCCCGCGCCGCCGCCGCGCCCACTGCCATCAGCGCGAACCAACGCGCGTCGCCGGGCGGCCGGCCGCCTTCGCCATGATCTCTTCCGCGATCGACCCCGGCACTTCCTCGTACCGCGCGAACTGCATCGTGTACGTTGCGCGCCCCTGGGTCATGGACCGCAGGTCGGTGGCGTAGCCGAACATGTGCCCGAGCGGGACATGGGCACGGATGACCTGGGCGCCCGCGCGCGCCTCCATCGAGATGATCCTCCCGCGCCGGCTGTTCAGGTCGCCGACGACCGCTCCCATGTACTCCTCGGGGGCGACGGCCTCGACCTCCATGATCGGCTCGAGCAGCACGGGCCTCGCCCTCCTGCACGCCTCCTTGAAACCGATCGAGGCGGCGATCTTGAACGCCATCTCCGAGGAGTCGACCTCGTGATAGGAGCCGTCGGTCAGGCTCACCGTCACGTCAACCATCGGATAGCCGGCGAGCACGCCCGTCGTCATGGCTTCCTTGACGCCCTTCTCGATCGCCGGGATGAACTCCCTCGGCACCCGGCCGCCCACGACCTTGTTCTCGAAGACGAACCCTGCGCCGGAGCCCCCCGGCTCGACCGTGAGCCAGACGTCACCGTATTGCCCTCGGCCGCCGGTCTGCCGGACGAAGCGGCCCTGGGCCTCGGCCGCCTTCCGGATGGTCTCGCGGTACGCGACTTCGGGCTTGCCCACGCTCGCCTCGACCTTGAACTCCCGCAGCAGCCGGTCGACGATGATCTCGAGGTGGAGCTCGCCCATCCCCGAGATCAGCGTCTGCGACGTGTCCTCGTCCACCTTGACCCGGAACGTCGGATCCTCGAGCGCGAGCCGCTGGAGCGAGAGCCCCAGCTTTTCCTCGTCGGCCCTCGTCTTCGGCTCGATCGCGACCGCGATCACGGGCTCCGGGAAGTCCATCGACTCCAGCACGATCGGGTGGTTCGGATCGCACACGGTGTCGCCGGTCCGCGTGTCCTTGAGGCCGACCACGGCCGCGATGTCGCCCGCCGAGACCTCGCTGATCTCCTCGCGCTTGTTGGCGTGCATCCGCAGCAGTCGCCCGATCCGTTCCTTCCTGTCCCGGGTCGAGTTGTAGACGGCCGCCCCCGACGCGAGCCTCCCGGAATAGACCCGCACGAACACGAGCTGGCCGACGTACGGGTCGTTCATGAGCTTGAACGCGAGCGCCGAGAAGGGCGCCTCGACCGACGCCTCCCGCGTCTCGGACTCGTGGGTCTCGGGATTCAGGCCCCGGATGGGCGGAATGTCGAGCGGCGACGGCAGGTAGTCGACCACGCAGTCGAGCATGGGTTGCACGCCCTTGTTCTTGAAGGACGCGCCGCAGATGACGGGGAAGATCTTCATCGAGATGGTCGCCGCGCGCACCGCCGCCTTGATCTCGTCCGGGCTGACCTTCTCATCGGCGAGATACTTCTCGAGGAGCCGATCGTCGACCTCGGCCAGACTCTCGATCATCTTCTCCCGATACTCGCGCACCAGGGACTGCAGGTCCCCCGGCAGCGCCGTCCGCTCGAAGGTCTGGCCGAGGCTCTCGTCGTCCTTCCAGACGACCGCGACCTCCTCGATGAGATCGACGATCCCGAGGAAGCCGTCCTCGCGGCCGAAAGGAATCTGAATGGCCACGCCATTGGCACCGAGCCGGCTCTTGATCATGTCGAGGCACCGGTAGAAGTCGGCGCCGACCCGATCCATCTTGTTGACGTAGACGATCCGCGGAACCCGGTACTTGTCGGCCTGGCGCCAGACCGTCTCGGTCTGTGGCTCCACTCCCGCCACCGCGTCGAGCAACGCCATGGCGCCGTCGAGAACCCGGAGCGACCGCTCGACCTCCATGGTGAAATCGACGTGGCCGGGGGTGTCGATGATGTTGATCCGGCAGTCCCGCCAGAAACACGTAGTGGCGGCCGACGTGATGGTGATCCCGCGCTCCTGCTCCTGGACCATCCAGTCCATCGTCGCCGTTCCCTCGTGAACCTCGCCGATCTTGTACGACCGCCCGGTGTAGTAGAGCACCCGTTCGGTCGTGGTGGTCTTGCCGGCGTCGATGTGCGCCATGATTCCGATGTTGCGCGTCTTTTCCAGCACGTACTGCCGATCCACCGTTGATGTCCTCGTGTGAGCTTCGGAAGCGAAGGGAGGCAGGGCCCGCCCCCGAGTGTCGTCCGGATACCTCTACCAGCGATAGTGCGCGAACGCCTTGTTCGCCTCGGCCATTTTGTGAGTGTCTTCCCGCTTCTTGACAGCGGTCCCTCGGTTGTTGCCCGCGTCGATCAGCTCCGCCGCCAGCTTGTCGGCCATGCTCCGTTCCGCCCGTCTCCGCGCCGCGCCGATCATCCAGCGCATCGCGAGCGACGTGCGACGGTCCGGGCGAACCTCGACCGGCACCTGGTAGGTGGAGCCGCCGACCCGGCGCGACTTGACTTCGACAGCAGGCTTCACGTTGTCGATGGCGGTCTTGAACATCTTGAGCGGGTCCTGCTTCGTCCGATCCTCGATGGCCTGGAACGCTTCGTACATGATGTGCTCGGCCGTCGACTTCTTGCCTCGGATCATCATGATATTCACGAACTTCGCCACGAGCCGGCTCCCGAACTTCGGGTCCGGAAGCACCTCGCGCTTGGCCGCCGCCGCCCTGCGCATGCTACGCGCCGCCCTTCGGGGCCTTCGCGCCGTACTTCGAGCGCGACTGCTTGCGGTTGGCCACCCCCGCCGTGTCGAGCGTCCCGCGGATGATGTGATACCGGATGCCCGGGAGGTCCTTGACGCGGCCGCCCCTGATCATGACGATCGAGTGCTCCTGGAGATTGTGCCCCACGCCCGGAATGTAGGACGTCACCTCCAGCCCGTTGGTCAACCGGACCCGAGCGACCTTGCGAAGCGCCGAGTTCGGCTTCTTCGGCGTCGTGGTGTACACGCGGATACAGACCCCGCGCTTCTGCGGGCAGGCCTGCATCGCCGGCGTCTTCGATTTCTTCCGCACCGCCTCGCGGCCCTTCCGGACGAGCTGACTAATGGTCGGCATGGGTCCTCATGTCGTTAATGAGCCAAAACTCTGACTTTATAGCCGAAGCACCAGGGCTTGTCAATCTCTTCCTTCCGGTCAAGGCGGCCGCTGCTCGGCGACCGCCCGCCTTCGCACCCTCGCAGGTCACCCGGCCGCCTCCATCGGCGCCGCGCCGCCTTCCTCGTCGTCCACCGGCAGCGTGGCGATCTCGGCCTCGACGGGCCTCGGCTCTTCCGCGCCCTGGCTGACCACCTCCGCGCGCGTGTAGTGCTTGAGCCCCGTGCCGGCCGGGATGAGCCGGCCCACGATCACGTTCTCCTTCAGCCCGCGCAGGTCGTCGGTCTTGCCGGAGATGGCCGCCTCCGTCAGGACGCGCGTC
>CAZWXA010000417.1:0-3790 GCA_964637755.1 uncultured bacterium
ATCCTCGGCTGACCACTCCGCCGATGCAGCGCCGATGAGGCGTCACACGTACGATCGAGGGCCTCAACCAGGTGGCCCTCGAGGTCACGCGGTGAGGCGGCGCGTCTTCGTGGCCCGCGCTGATTGTGGCAGGCGCCATCGTTGGCACCTCTCAGAAGGTGGCCAGATCCACGACGGAAATCCGGAGCCTGCGCCTTCGCGCCTGCTGCAGGAGGCGCGCATCCGCCGTCACCACGGTGGCGCGCTCCCGCTCCGCCAGGGCCAGGTACACGCAGTCGGACACGGGATGGTTCAGGAGCCGCGCGACCGCCATCGCGCGCGCGAGCAAGGGTGAGGTCGGGCGGAGATCGACGCCGCTGCCCCTGAGCAGATCGAGTGCCCGGGCGGCTTCCCGGGGCGAGATTTCGTTCCGTGCGGTTTTCTTCCAGAGGGCGTTGGCGGCCTCGACCAGCAGGAGATCGGGAGCCAGGAGCGCTTCGTCGTGGGCGAGGAGCCGGTCGGCGTGTTCGCTCAGCGTCTCCGGCGTCACCCACTTCACGGCGACGCTGGCGTCCACCACCACGCTCATCGATCGCGGTCCCTGCGGATGAGTCGCGTGCTGTCGCTGTGCCGGCGTCCGGCGAGCTTCCGGCGGAATGCGGTGGCCCGCAGCCGGAACCCGGTCCGATCGGCGCGGGCGGCGTCGGTGATGATGGTGCGCAGTTCCCGCTCGAGCGATACCCCCTTCCGCTCGGCCTGCCGCTTGAGGCGGTGGATGGCCTCGTCCTCGATGTTCCGGATCACGACCTGAGCCATGATCTTCCTCCTCGTATGATATCGAGATGATATCAGACGGTCCCGTGCGGCGAACCACGCGAACCACGCTTGCCGCCCGCCTCGCGCCCGACGCCCGACTTCCCGGTGGTAGAATCAGGCCCTATTCCACTCCTGGAGGACGATCGATGCGCTTGGCCGGAAAGATCGGGATCGTGACCGCCGCCGCGTCGGGGATGGGACGTGCTGGCGCCCTGCGCTTCGCCCGCGAGGGCGCGCAGGTGGCCGTGGTGGACGTGGACGCCGCGGGTGTCGAGCGCGTGGTGAGCGAGATCGCCGCGGCGGGCGGCACCGCCCACGGGGTTGTCGCCGATCTGACGAAGGACGAGGACTCGCGGCGCATCGTGTGGGACACGGTGCGCCGCTTCAAGGGCCTGGACTTCGTCTGGAACCACGTCGGGCATCCCGGACCGGCCGCGGTCGAGGGCATCGACCTCCACGCCTTCGATCTGGCCATCGACTTGAACCTCCGCACGGTGCTGATCACGACGGAAGCGGCCATCCCGGAGCTGCGCGCCCGCGGCGGCGGCAGCCTCCTCTTCACCGCCTCCACCTCGGGGCTCCAGGGCTCCGCGTACAGCCCGGTCTACTCGATGTGCAAGTTCGGCGTGGTGGGCTTCGTCAAGAGCCTGGCAGTGCGGCTCGCCCCCGAGAAGATCCGCGTCAACGCGGTGTGCCCCGGCCCCACCGACACGCCGATGCTGCGCGTGTTCGTGGCCCGGCCCGATCAGAAGTCCACCGCCGGGATGGATCCGGAGGAGCTGGTGCGCCGGCGCGCCGCCGGCTCGGTGCCGCTGGGCCGCACCGGCCGTCCCGAGGAGATCGCCAACGCGGCGCTCTTCCTCCTCTCCGACGAGGCCTCGTTCATCACCGGGGTCGCGTTGCCGGTCGACGGCGGCGTGACGGCGGCCTGAGCGCATGCGCACGATCGGCGAGGTGGCCCAGTTCGTCACCAGCAAGAACGCCGGGCCGTTTCTCCTCACGCTGGACATCGTCTTCGCCGACGCGGCGACGTACCGGACCTTCACGTCGCTGAGGCCGCTCGACCGCCACGTCATCGCGGGGCTCTACGGCATCCCGGAGACCGACGTCCTGAAGATCATCGAGTTCGACCCCGCCTACGCGGTCAAGGTGACGATGCGGCGCCCGCTCGGCTCGGGGGCGCTCGGGGAGACCGACGTGTACGGCGCCCAGCAGCACGTGCCGTTGATGCTGCACGAGATCGACTGGCCCGAAAGCCGGTAGGGCATAACGAGGACGACGACGATGCCTCCGACCGCTTCCGCGCCCGACCGCATGACGGTGCTGGCGCCCGAGGGCATGCTCGGCTACGGCATTCCCGTCCGTTCCATGGAGGAAGGCCTCAAGCGCGATCCGGACGTCCTCGCGGTCGACGCCGGCTCGACGGATCCCGGCCCGTACTACCTGGGCGCGGGCGTTCCGTACACGAGCCGGCGGGCGGTCAAGCGCGACCTCGCCATGATGCTCGAGGCGGCGGCCGCGCGGCGTATCCCGGTGCTGATCGGCTCGGCCGGCGGGGGCGGGGGCCGGCCGCATGTCGAGTGGCTGGTCGACGTCTACCGCGAGATCTGCCGGGAGCGCGGCTATCGCTTTCGCACCGCGACCATCCAGGCGGAGATCGACAAGGCCTGGCTCAAGGCCAAGGTCGCGCGCGGCCAGGTCAGCCCGCTCGATCTCCCGGACGCGCTCACCGCCGAGACCATCGACGCGGCCACGCGCATCGTGGCCCAGATGAGCGACGAGCCCTTCCAGAAGGCGCTCGACCTCGGGGCCGAGGTCGTCATCGCCGGGCGTGCCTGCGATGCCTCGGTGATCGCCGCCCTGCCCATCCGCGCGGGATTTGACCGGGCGCTCGCCATCCACATGGGCAAGATCCTCGAGTGCGGCGGGGCCGCCGCGTACCCGCGCCACGGATCCGACAGCTTGCTGGGCGTGATCGACCGCGAGAGCTTCACCGTGGAGCCGCCCAATCCGGACAAGATCTGCTCGGTCGCCTCCGTCGCCGCGCACTCGCTGTACGAGCGCGCCGACCCCTACCGGCTGGCGCTGCCCGGCGGCGCCATCGACCTGACGTCGACGACGTTCGAGCAGGTCACCCCTCGCGCCGTGCGGGTGCGGGGGACCCGCTTCGCCCCGGCCCCGTACACCGTGAAGCTCGAGGGCGTCCGCCGGGCCGGCTACCGGACCATCAGCGTGGCCGGCACGCGCGATCCCATCCTCATCTCGCAGCTCGACGCCTATCTGGAGAACGTGCGCGACCGGGTCGCGGAAGTGTACGGGGCGGAGGGCTACCGCCTGCTGTTCCACGTCTACGGCCGGGACGGCGTGATGGGCGGGCTCGAGACGGCGAAAGAGATTCGCTCGCACGAGCTCGGGCTCGTCATCGAGGTGGTCGCCGGCGATCCCGAGACGTCCGCGGCCATCCTCGCGCTGTCGCGCTCAGCCGCGCTGCACTCGACGTATCCCGGCCGGAAGGCGATCGCCGGGAACCTGGCCTTCCCGTTCTCGCCGTCTGACTTGAGGGCGGGCGAGGCGTTCGAGTGGAGCGTGCACCACCTGGTCGGGGTCGACGATCCGCTCGAGCTCTTTCCCGTCGAGATGCTCGAGATCTGACCCGGCGCCGCCGAGCCAACGCCCGGCTCTTGACTCTAGGGCAGCAACCTTTCCCCCTTCGCCCCTGCCGCAAGGGAGGATCGCGCTCCCCGGCGGCCAACGTCAAGCGCCCTGGTGGGGTCGCGTGACCGTCAGCGGTGCTCAGAAAAGGGGAGAGCGGCCCGGAACCTTGCCCACGTTCACGGACAAGCCGGGCGCGACCAGGTCGAGAGCGACGGTGTTGAGCAGACGAGGGAGCGAGGCCCGGGGCCGGGCGAGGGCCTTCCGAGTGGGGGGCGTATGTCAACCGGATGGCTCCGGTACCGGCCGTGAGAAGCATCGCCGAGCCCCAGTCGCTCCAGCA
>CAZWXA010000418.1:0-3772 GCA_964637755.1 uncultured bacterium
GACAGGACCCGTCCGCCTCTCGGGTGATCCGTTCATGAATGGTCCGGGCTAGCGCAGGCCCCCGACTCGCTTCCTCGTCGATGACGCTCCCCGTCTTCACGGAGTTCGTGCTCAACGGTCTCGTGCTGGGCGCCCTCTACGTGCTCATGGCGCTCGGGCTCTCGATCATCTTCGGTATGATCGGGGTCATCAACTTCGCTCACGGCGCCGTCTTCACGCTGGGCGCGTACGTGGCCTTTCAGCTCGAGGACACCCTCGGCTTCGGGGGCGTGCTCGTCGTGGCCCCCGTGCTCGTGGGCCTCCTCGGGATGCTCATCGAGGCCGCGCTCCTCCGCCGCCTCTACACCGAGGACCCGCTGCAGGGGCTCCTCCTGACCTTCGGGCTCGCCATGATCATCGAGCAGGGCATCCGGATCGTCTGGGGCCTGAGCCCGAAGAGCTTCGAGCTGCCGTCGTTCTTCGCGGGCGCGCTCGAGCTGGGCGCGTTCGCCTACTCGAAGTACCGGAGCTTCATCCTCCTCTGCGTCATCGCGCTGATCACCGGCCTGCTCCTCTTCATCGAGAAGACACCGATCGGGACGATCGTCCGCGCCGGCAGCCGCGATCCCATGATGGTGCGGCTCCTCGGCATCAGCCTCAAGCCCGTGCTGACGCTGGTCTTCGGGCTCGGCATCGCGCTGGCGGCCATCGCCGGGGTCCTGTCCGCGCCGCTGGCGGGCGTCCAGCCGGCGATGGGCGTCAACGTCGGCACCGCCGCCTTCGTGGTGGTGACGATCGGCGGCCTCGGCAGCTTCTGGGGCGCCATCATCTCCGGCCTGCTCGTGGGCCAGGTGGTGAGCCTGAGCATCTACTTCCAGCCCCGGGCGGCCGAGGCCTCGATGTACGTGCTCATGGCGCTCATCCTCCTCCTCCGGCCCCGCGGCCTCATGGGCGAGCGCTGGGAGAAGTTCGAGTGAGGCGCGCCCTGGCGACCCTGGCCCGCCATCCCCTGACCTGGCTCTATGCCTGGTTCCTCGTGCTCCCCTTCCTCATGGGCGCCGTCCGGTCGACCGTGTCGCTCGGCACCGAGATCGTCGTCTTCACGCTGCTCGCGATCGCCTACAACCTGCTCATGGGCTACACCGGTCTCGTCTCGTTCGGCCATGGCGCCTTCTTCGGGCTCGGCGGCTACGCCGCCGGCCTGACGCAGATCCACTTCGCCCGGGGCATGATCGTCCCGCTCCTCGCGGGCGTCCTGGGCGCGACCGTGGCCGGCGCCGTGATCGGCTTCCTCCTGATGCGCAAGCGCGGCGTCTACTTCTCGCTCCTGACGCTCGCCTTCACCCAGATGTTCTTCTACCTCGTGTACGGCGCGACGAACGTGACCGGCGGCGAGAACGGCCTCGGCGGCATCGAGCGGTTCCCGCTCCGCCTCGGCGCCTTCACCGTCGACCTCGGCGACAAGCGGGTCTATTACTACGCGAGCGCCCTCGTGGCCGGGGTGGCGATCTGGCTGCTCTGGCGCATCGTCCACTCGCCGTTCGGCCGCGTGCTGGAATCGATCCGCGAGAACGAGCAGCGCGCGAGCTGCGTCGGCTACGACGTCAAGCGGTACAAGCTGATCGCGTTCATCGTGTCGTGCGCCTTCAGCGGGCTCGCCGGGGCCCTCTACACCTTCCTGCTGAACTTCGCCTACCCCGAGTCCCTGCACGTCACGACGTCGGGCGAGATCGCCGCCATGACGCTCGTGGGCGGGATGAAGAGCTTCGTCGGCCCCGCCGTCGGGGCGGCGATGTTCGTCTTCATGCGCGACACCCTCTCCTCGTGGACGGAGAACTGGCTCGTCTACTTCGGCGCGATCTTCGTCGCCTTCGTCCTGTTCTCCCCGAACGGCATCGTCGGCGTCGTTCAGCGCCTGCGCGCGGCGCGCCGCGGGAGCGCCCCGCCGGTCGCCGTCGACGCCGCCGCCGCGACAACGGGCGCGTCTTCTCGCTCGACGCTCCTCGCCGGACACGTTCCCTTCGCCGTGGCCGGCGCCGCGGGTGAGGTCGAGCGCACCGCCGAGACGCTCATCCCCGCCCCGGACGGCCTCGATGTTCTGGACGGCGCCAGGGGCGAGGTCGAGCGCGCCGGGTCGCCGGCTGGCGCTGCGCGCGGTCACGAGACCGGCGGATCGGAGGTCATGCTCGGCGTGCGGCGCCTGACCAAGCGCTTCGGCGCGCTCGCCGCGGTGGACGGGGCGACGTTCCACGTAAAGCGCGGGGAGCTGCGCTCGTTGATCGGGCCCAACGGCGCCGGCAAGACCACCCTCTTCAACGTCCTGACGGGGCTCCTCCCGCCGGACGGCGGGGAGGCGGCATTCCGGGGGACGGTGATCACGGGTCGCCTGCCTCACCAGATCGTCTCCGCCGGCGTGTCCCGCTCGTTCCAGATCATCAGCATCTTCCACGCGCTCACGGTCTTCGAGAACCTGCGCATCGCGGCGCAGGCCAAGCACCCGTGCCGCTTCTCGATGCTCTCGGACACGCACCGGTTCGCGGACCTGAACGGCGAGGCGCTCCGGCTGGCCCGCCAGGTCGGCCTCGGCGGCAAGGAACTCACCATTGCGAGCAGCCTGTCCCACGGCGACCAGCGCCTCCTGGAGATCGGGATCGCGCTGGCCACGCGCCCCGAGCTGCTCCTGCTCGACGAGCCGCTGGCGGGCCTCGCCGCGCCGGAGCGCGTGCGTGTCGCGGACCTCATCCGCGAGCTGCGCCAGTCGGTGACGATTGTCCTCATCGAGCACGACATCGACCAGGTGCTGGCGCTCTCGGACCGGATCACGGTGCTCCACCAGGGACGGGTGATCGCCGAGGGAAGTCCCGCCGACATCCAGCAGAACCCGGAGGTCCAGACCGCCTACCTCGGCCACCTCGCGGTCGCGGCCGAGCCGGCGGGCCCCCCGACCCCCCGCACGGCCGACCCGCTCCTGCGCGTCGACGCCGTGAACACGTTCTACGGCAAGAGCCACGTGCTCCACGACGTCTCGCTCGACGTGTCTCCGGGGGAGTTCGTCTCGCTCCTCGGCCGGAACGGCGCCGGCAAGACCACCACGCTGGCCACGATCACGGGCGTCGTTCCGCCCCGGGCGGGGCGCGTGGTCTACCGCGGCCGCGACGTGGCCGGCCGGCCGCCCGAGGAGATCGCGCGGCTCCGCATCGGCCTCGTCCCCCAGGGCCGCCGCATCTTCCCGAACCTGACGGTCCTCGAGAACATCCAGATCGGCCACCGCCCACCTCCCGATGGTGCCCGCGGAGACGGGCGAGGCTGGACCGCGGACCGCGTCTTCGCCACCTTCCCGAAGCTCCGGATGCTCGAGGCCGCCCGCGGCGGCACCCTGAGCGGCGGCGAGCTGCAGATGCTGGCGATCGCGCGCGCCCTCATGGGCAACGTGGAGCTGCTGCTCCTCGACGAACCGTTCGAGGGGCTCGCGCCGGCCGTGGTCGAGGGCGTCTTCAAGGTGCTGCAGGAGATCCGGGGCGAGACCACGATCCTGCTGGTCGAGCAGAACGCCGACCTGGCCTTGGCCCTCTCGGACCGCGCCTACGTGATCAACAACGGCGCCATCGCCTGGACCGGCGACGCCCGCTCCCTCCAGGCCGACCACGCGCTCCGGCTGAAACTCCTGGGCGTGTGAGCCAGCTCGGGCCCAAGGGGGGGACAGTGGAGGGACTATGAGTGACTTTCAGATCTTCGGCGTTCAGGTGTTGCTCAGCCTGGTCGGGTACGCGCTCATCGCGAAATGGTATGTGGC
>CAZWXA010000419.1:0-3772 GCA_964637755.1 uncultured bacterium
TCACGTTGACGCCGAGCGGCAGCGGAAGACCGGTCTCGCGCTCCCAGGACTGGCCGAGATCGAGCACCTTGTGCAGTCCCATCGCCCGGTAGGTGAGCTGTCCCTCGTGGATGAGGAGCCCGAGATCGGCCCGCCCCGCGAGCACCGCCTGCGGGATCTCGTCGAACTGGACGGCGATCGTGCGCGGGGCGCCGCAGTAGAGCCGGAGAAGGAGGGCCGCCGTCGTGTTCTCACCGGGAATCGCGACGACCCGGCCCTCGATCGAGCCCGGATCGAGGGCCTCTCGCGCCACGAGGATCGGCCCGTACCCCTTTCCCATCGAGGCGCCGGAGTCCATGAGCCGGTAGCGATCCGCGACCCCGGGGTAGGTCGCGGCCGACACCGCGGTCACCTCGAGGTCCCCAGCCCGGGCGCGGCGGTTCAGCGACTCGATGTCCTCGAGCACGTGCGTGATCTCGACGCCCGGCACCTGCACCTTGCCCGCGGTGAGCGCGTAGAACATGAACGCGTCGTCAGGATCCGGGCTGTGGCCGATCCGAATCAGCATGCTCGCATCTCCCCGTCAGCGCCCGACCCGGCGCGCGGGTCGAGCGGCGGGCGGCGCCTGCCGCGACGCCAGACGAGGCTATCACGTTTGCCAGTGATCCTTCACGCGGACCGCCTCGGTGGGGCCCGGCCACGGAGGCAGGGTCACGATGAAGAACGTGAGCCGCCCGGCCCGCCACTCGCGATCCCTCCCGGCTGGCAAGTCTACCGCCGGCGTATCGAAAAATTGACACCCGGCGGCGGCCCGTGACACCGTGGCCGCGTGGTCCGGCCCTCCCGCCTCCTGGCGCTCCTCCTGCTCCTGCTCGCTGCCCTGCCGGTATGGGCCGAGCGAGGCGCCATCCTGGCAGGCACGGTCGTCCGGGTCGTCGACGGGGACACGATCCACGTCAGGATCGGCGACCGGATCGAGAAGGTCCGCTACATCGGCGTGAACACTCCGGAGGTCCATCACGTGCGACGAGGCGACGAACCCGGCGGACGCGAAGCCTCGCGTATGAACCGGCAGATCGTCGCGGGGCGGCGCGTCCGGCTGGAGATGGACGTGCAGTCGCGAGATCGGTACGGGCGGCTGCTGGCGTACGTCTGGGTCGGCGACGTCATGGCCAACGCGGAGCTGGTGCGTCTCGGCTATGCGCAGGTGATGACCGTGCCCCCGAATGTCCGCCACCAGGCCCTGTTCCTGCAGTTCCAGCGGGGCGCCCGCGCGGCCGGTCGCGGCCTCTGGCGCCGCGCGTAGCATCCACAAGACGCTGCACAAGATGTGAAAACCGTCGTACAGTTTCACTACTGGAGTCCGTCGATCTGGCATCGCCTGTCGCCTGACACGTGTCCTTTCGCGGAGTGGATCCGACGATGAGACACCTCCCGTTCTGGCAATCCTACCGTCAGGTGAGGCGGACCGAGCGTGGCTGATCCCTTGCCCGATCAGATCATCCAGAAGATCGGCGAGGTCCGAGACCTCTACCACCGCCTCGTCCTCGTCGTGGCGCCTGAAGGGGCGGGCAAGACCGCCGCGCTCCACATGGTCGGTGAGCGCCTGGGAGCGCCATGCATCAACCTCAACCTGGAACTATCGCGGAGACTCCTCGACCTCACGGAACGCCAGCGCTCGCTTCATGTCCAGGGGCTGGTCGAAGAAGTTCTCGCGGAAACCGGCGCCGCCTTGGTCTTGCTCGACAACATCGAGATCCTGTTCGACCCGAAGCTCCAGCAGGATCCGCTCCGCTGCCTGCAGCAGCTCGCCCGACACCGCACGGTGGTGGCCGCATGGGGCGGCGCAGTGGCGGACGATGGAGCCGCCTCGACGGTGCTGACCTACGCCGCACCGGGGCATCCTGAGCACCGGCGATACCCCGCGAACGATCTGACCACCGTGACCCAGGTGATGGCACCTACTGCATGAGCGGCCACGACGCTGCACGCGAGTCAGGGATGAAATACGCAGACCTGATCCAGTTCGATCCCATCGAGACCGTCGTCCAGCTCCGCGACGCGGACAAGGTCGCGGCAGCCCGCCGTCTGGTATCGACGTATGTCATCTCGGACACGATGGCCGAGAAGCTGGCCAACCTCGTATTCGCCCACCTCCAGTTCGACCAGGCCCAGGACAACAAGGGCCTGCTCATCGTCGGCAACTACGGTACCGGGAAGTCGCACCTGATGTCCGTGGTTTCGGCGGTGGCCGAGCATGCAGCTCTAATGGCTGATCTTCGCCATCCCGTTGTGGTCAAGGGCGCTCAGCGGGTTGCCGGGAAATTCAAGGTGGTCCGGGTCGAGATCGGCGCCACGACGATGTCGCTGCGCGACCTTCTGTGCCAGGAGCTCGAGGAACACCTGGCACGGCTGGGCGTCACTTTCGCGTTCCCCTCTTCCGGCGAGGTCAGGAGTCACAAGCCGCTGTTCGAGCAAATGATGGCGGTTTTCCAGCAGCGTTGGCCCGACCACGGGCTCCTGCTCGTCGTCGACGAGCTCCTCGACTACCTGCGCACCCGGACGGACCAGGCCCTGATCCTGGATCTTGGCTTCCTGCGCGAGATCGGGGAGGTCTGCCGGGATCTGCGATTCCGCTTCGTCGGCGGCGTCCAGGAGATGCTCTTCGACAATCCGCGCTTCCAGTTCGTGGCCGACAGCATGAGGAGGGTCAAGGACCGCTTCGAGCAGGTGCTCATCGCCAGGGACGACATCAAGCACGTGGTGGCCGAGCGACTCCTGCGCAAGACGTTCGAACAGCAGGCGCTGATTCGCCAGCACCTGCAGCCGTTCGCCAAGTTCTACGGGGCGATGAACGAGCGCATGGACGAGTTCGTCCGCCTGTTCCCGGTGCATCCCGACTACATCGCCACCTTCGAGCAGATCCGCGTCGTCGAGAAGCGGGAAGTCCTCAAGACGCTGTCGACCTCCATGAAGCAGCTCTTGCCGCAGGAGCTTCCGGCGAACAGCCCGGGCCTGCTCGCCTACGACACCTACTGGGCGGCCATCCGCGAGAATCCCTCGTTCAAGGCAATCCCCGATGTCAAGGCAGTCATCGACTGCAAGAAGGGGCTCCACGAATACCAGGCGCTGATGACCGAGTGCTTCACCGAGTACTGCCGTGTCCTCAAGCCCGGCCGCTGGATGACGGTGGTCTTCCACAACTCGCGCAACACCGTCTGGAACGCGATCCAGGAAGCCATGCTCGCCGGCGGGTTCGTCGTCGTCGACGTGCGGACGCTTGACAAGCAGCAGGGCTCCTACCGGCAGGTGACGAGCACGGCGGTCAAGCAGGATCTCGTCATCTCCGCCTACAAGCCCAACGGCGGGCTCGAAAAGCGCTTCGCCCTGGCAGCCGGCAGCGAGGACGGTGTGTGGGACTTCGTCCGCACGCACCTGCAACAGCTGCCGCGGTTCGTGCCGACGCCAGACGGCCAAGCTGAGGTCATCGCCGAGCACCAAGCGTACTTCCTGTACGACCGGATGGTCGCCTTCCACGTCCTCCGTGGCGTCACCGTCCCCCTGTCCAAAGCGGAGTTCACGGCCGGGCTCCTCCAGCGGTTTCCGGAACGGGACGGCATGCACTTCCTCCCGGACCAAGCGGCCGAGTACGACCGCCGCCGGATGACCCTCTCCGGCGTCCGCCAGCTCGAGCTGTTCGTTTCGGACGAGTCGAGCGCCATCCAGTGGCTCCGCCAAGAGCTGGGGAACAAGCCCTACACCCTTCAGGAGCTGACGCCCAAGTTCATGCAGG
>CAZWXA010000420.1:0-3769 GCA_964637755.1 uncultured bacterium
GTCTCGAGTGACTGCTCGCCCAAGGAGATACCCGAGATCGAGGAGCGCCTGCGGTCGCGCTTCGAATGGGGGTTGATCGCCGACGTCCAGCCGCCCGACTTCGAGACCCGCGTCGCGATCCTCAAAAAGAAGGCCGGGCTCGAGCGGGTGCGCTTGCCCGACGACGTGGCCTACCTGATCGCCAGTCGCGTCAAGTCGAACATCCGCGAGCTCGAGGGCTCCCTCACCCGCGTCATCGCGTTCTGCGCGCTGACGGGCAGGGAGATCGGGGTCGAGCTCGCCCAGGAAGTGCTCTCCGACCTTTGGGGCGACGAGGAGAAGATCATCACGATCGAGCAGATCCAGCGGGCTGTCGCCGAGTTCTTCGGTGTCCGCTTCTCCGACTTCAAGGCGAAGAACCGCACCCGGGCCGTCGCCTTCCCGCGCCAGATCGCAATGTACCTGTCTCGCCAGCTCACCCACGCTTCGCTCGCCGAAGTCGGCCGGGCCTTCGGAGGCAAGGACCACACCACCGTCCTCCACGGGGTGGGCAAGATCCAGACCCTCCTCCAGGAGGATCCAAAGCTCCGCAAGACCGTCGACGGACTTATCCAGGGGATCACCCTGTGATCCACCGGTTTCCCGCAGCCATCCACCGTCCTGTCCACCGGCTCTCGCCGCCGATTGCGCTCTCGGTCTCCAGACTTGCCGCGCATCCACTCCATCCACAGGTCCGACGTCTTCTCCGTCTCCTAGATCTTCTTCCTTCCAAAACATTTTGGAGAACCTGATGGACGTGCACCTCGATCGCGATTCGTTCCTCAAGGGGCTCCAGATGGTCCAGAACATCGTGGAGCCGCGGCAGACGCTGCCCATTCTCGCCAACGTGCTGATCCAGGGCAGCGGCGATGCCGTGCGGGTGACCGCCACAGACCTCGAGGTGGGTGCCTGTGTCTCGATTCCGGCGCAGGTGGCGTCACCGGGCGCCATCACGCTCTCGGCCCGGAAGCTCGGCGAGATCGTGCGGGAACTGCCCGCGGCGACGCTTTCCATGAAAGTGCAGGAAAACTTCTGGGTCGCGCTCCGGTGCGGCGGCGCCGCCTACCGGCTCGTGGGGCTGTCGCCGGATGATTTTCCGGCGGTGACGCCGGGAACGCCGGCCGCCTGGGTGCCGATCGATTCGGCGACGCTCAAGCAGATGCTCGAACAGACGAGCTTCGCCATGTCGCACGACGAGGGCCGCTACGCGCTCAACGGCATCCTCCTCTCGCTCGCGGACAAGGAGATCCGGCTGGTGGCCACCGACGGCCATCGCCTGGTGATCACCACGCGCGCGCTTCGCGAGAGCGTCCCGGCGGCCACGGGCATCGTGCCGCGCAAGGGCGTGCTGGAGATCTCGCGAGTGCTCGGCGGCAGCGAGGAGGTCCAGATCGCGCTGGCCGAGAACCAGTTCGTGCTGAAGATGCCGAACTTCGTGATGGTCGCGCGGCTGATCGAGGGACAGTTCCCGAACTACGAGGCCGTGCTGCCGAAGGGCCATCCGAGCCGCGTGACGATCGCGCGCGCCGCGCTGGTCGCGGCGCTGCGGCGGGTCTCGGTGATGTCCGAGGAGCGTACGAAGCCGATCAAGCTCGTCTTCGCGCCGGGGACGCTCAAGCTCATGGCGTACCACCCGGAACTCGGGGAGGCCGAGGAGACGCTCGAGGCGGGTTATGCGGGCGAGGAGGTGACGATCGGCTTCAACTCGAGGTACCTCCTGGACGCCCTCGCGCCGATCGCCGCCGAGCAGATTTTCTTCGAGCTGAACGACGCCTTGAGCCCCGGAGTCATCAAAAGCTTCGAGGAGGAAGGGACGGTCTGTGTTATCATGCCCATGCGAACGTAGCGAAAGGTCGGCTATGAAGACCTGGAGTCCCACAGGGTGCAGATTCGATGGATTCAGTTGCTTGAATTCCGCAATTATCGCGCCCTCTCGTACAGCCCCTCGCCCAAGCTGAACATCCTGAGCGGACGTAACGCCCAGGGGAAAACGAACCTTCTGGAAGCGCTCGCCGTCCTCGTCACCGGGCGCTCGTTCCGCACGCCGCGGCTCGCCGAGTTGCCTCGCTGGGGCGCCGAGTCGTCGCTGATCTCGGGGGAGATCAGCCGGGGCGAGGCCTCGCGAACCCTCCGGCGGACACTCAGCCAGGGCGAGACCGGCGCCTGGCAGCCCTCGGGCGACCGCTGCGAGTGGGCCCGGGTCGTCCCCTTCGACTGGCAGGACCTCTCGGTCTTGAACGGCCCGCCGGGCGCCCGCCGGAACTTCCTCGATGGGTTCGCCGGACGGCTCTATCCCGCTCACCTGCCTGCGCTGGTCCGGTACCGCCAGATTCTCGCCCGGCGCGCGATTCTCCTGCAGGCCGGGCAGGCCGACCGCCTGGGGCCCTGGGATGTGCAGCTCGCGAGCGCCGGGGTCGAGTTGCTGAAGCGCCGTCGCGCGGCCGCGGCCGCGCTCCAGACCGAGATCGGTCGCGTCTATCCGGCGCTGGCCGGCGAGCCCAGGGAGGTGGAGATCCGGTACCGGGCCTCCCTCGACGTCACGGAGCCGGCGGAGTTCGTGGCCGCGCTCGAGCGCCGGCGCCGCGAGGAGCTGCGCCGGGGCCAGACGCTCGTCGGACCGCACCGAGACGACCTCGGGATCGAGCTGGACGGCATCGACGCGCGGACGTTCGGCTCCCGCGGGCAGCAGCGGTTGCTGGCGCTGGCCCTGCGGCTGGCCGAGGTGGTGCCGGTGGCGGAGGCCACGGGGACGCCGCCCGTCCTGCTGCTGGACGACGCGCTGTCGGAGCTGGACGCGCGGACGCAGGAGAACGTGCTGAGGGAGATCCAGGCTGCGGAGCAGGTGTTCCTGACGACCGCCGAGGCCCGGCTCGGGGGCGTCGACGGCGTCCGCTGGGAAGTGAAAGAGGGAGGACTGGTCGCCGCATGAGCCCGGAGACGGAGACCTACACCGCGAGCGACATCAAGGTCCTCGAGGGCCTCGAGGCCGTCCGCAGGCGTCCCGCGATGTACATCGGCGACACCAGCGCCTACGGACTCCACCACCTCGTCTACGAGGTGGTCGACAACTCGGTCGACGAGGCGCTGGCCGAGGCCTGCGACAACATCCGGGTGGTGCTCCACTCGGACGGCTCCTGCTCGGTGGGTGACAACGGGCGCGGAATCCCGGTCGACACCCACAAGGAGAGCGGGCGGCCGGCAGCCGAGGTGGTCCTCACCGTCCTCCACGCGGGCGGCAAGTTCGAGCACTCGGCCTACAAGGTCTCGGGCGGCCTCCACGGCGTCGGCGTGTCGGTGGTCAACGCGCTCAGCGAGTGGCTCGATCTGGAGATCCGGCGGGGCGGCCGGGTCTGGACGCAGCGCTACGAGTACGGGATTCCCCAGGGCGAGCTGGCGGCCGGCGAGAAGACGGCGAAGCACGGCACGATCATCCGCTTCAAGCCGGACGCGAAGATCTTCGAGGAGACGATCTTCTCGTTCGACACGCTCTCCAACCGGCTCCGCGAGATGGCGTTCCTCAACCGCGGCCTCAAGATCACGATCGAGGACGAGCGCGACGAGCGGAGCCACGTCTTCCTCTACAAGGGCGGCATCATCGAGTTCATCAAGCACCTCCACCAGAACAAGACGCCCATCCACCCGAAGGTGCTCTATTTCGAGGGCAAGAAGGGCGAGATCGAGGTCGAGGTCGCGCTCCAGTACAACGACGGCTACCAGGAAAACGTCTTCTCCTTCGCCAACAACATCAACA
>CAZWXA010000421.1:0-3750 GCA_964637755.1 uncultured bacterium
GTCGAGCGGCGCGGACGCGCCATCGGGATCATCGGCACCGGCTACCAGGCCACCGGCGCCCTGACCTTTGTGGTCGCCGGCTTCTCGGCCGAACACTGGGGATGGCGCGGCGCCCTCTGGGCCCCTGCGGTCCTGCTGGCGGGCGCTGCCGTCTTCATGCTGCTCTGTCTGCGCGAGTCCCCCGACCCCGGCGCCGCCTCCCGTCCCGCCCGGACCATTCACGCGGCCCGCTACAATCTGCTCCTGACCCTTACCAACCCCGCGCTCTGGCTGCTGGCGATGTCGTTGGGCTTGCTGAACGCCTGCCGTTACGGCTTCATCGACTGGGGCCTCACTCATCTGAAGGAGACCCAAGGCACCGGGGTAGGGAAGGCTGCCTTGAACTACGCCATCCTCCCGCTGGGCGGCGTGGACCCGCGCCGTCACCCGATCGATCAGGCCGAGCATCTTGAACTCCTTGATCGCCTTCCAGATCTTCGTGATCAGCGAGCCGCCCGCGCAGGGAACGACGATGTGGTCCGGCGTCCGCCAGCCGAGCTGCTCGACGATCTCGTAGCCGTAGCTCTTCGAGCCCTCCGAGTAATACGGGCGGAAATTGACGTTGACGAACGCCCATCGATACTTGTCCGCGATCTCGGAGCAGAGCCGGTTGACCTCGTCGTACGTGCCCTCGACCTCGACGAGCGTCGGGCTGTACACGAGCGTCGCCAGCACCTTGCCCGGCTCCAGATCGGCGGGAATGAAGATGTAGGACCGGAAGCACCCCTCGGCGGCGTGGGCGGCCACGGAGTTCGCGAGATTCCCGGTCGAGGCGCAGGCGACGGTGTCGAAGCCGAACTCCTTGGCCTTCGTCAGTGCCACGGCGACGACCCGGTCCTTGAAGGACCACGTCGGGTGGCAGACCGAATCGTTCTTGATCCAGACCTCGCGCAGGCCCAGCTCCTGGGCGAGGTTCCTGGCGCGGACGAGCGGCGTGAAGCCGACGTGATGCCCCACCGCGACGTCCCCCTCGATGGGCAGCAGGTCGCGGTAGCGCCACATGCTCCCCGGCCCGGCCGCGATCGTCTCGCGGGTGACCACCTGCTTGAGGGATTCGTAATCGTAATCCACCTCGAGGGGACCGAAGCAGAACTCGCAGACGTGGACGGGAGCGGAGCGGTACGCACGGCCGCACTCGCGGCACTTCAAGCCCTTCACCTTCTCCATGGCCTCTCCATCGGTAGGGGAATTGAGCCCCGGTTCGTTGCAGCACCGACAGCCAAGCGGTTGACCTAATTAACACTCGACGTCGAGCGAAGTCAACCGGCAAGCCGCGGCACGAACGGGCGTATGGTAACCCCGATGACGGTCACCGGCCGATGAACCGCCGGGCCCTGGCGCCGCTCGGGCTCCTGCTCGGGTACGGGCTCGGGTTCGCCGCGGCGGCGCTCGGCGGATCGCTTCTGGTCTTCGACGATCATCCCGGACAGTTCTTCCGGCTCCAGCACGCGCTGACCCGCGGTCTCGCGCCGTGGACCTGGAATCCCGACTGGTGGATGGGCTTCCCGGAGCTTCAGTTCTATCCGCCGGGGTTCGTCTATCTCGGCGCCGGCCTCCATTACCTGACGCTCGCCCAGCTTCCGCCGGCGCGGGTGTACCAGGCGCTCGTCTGGCTCATCTACCTTGCTCCCGGACTCACCTCGTTCGCCCTGCTCGCGCGGTACACGCCGCAGCCGTGGTTCGCCCTGCCCGGCGCCTTCGTCGCGCTCTGCATCTCGCTCGAGACCATGAGCGGTGTCGAGGGCGGCGTGCGGACGGGCATGATCGCGGCCCGCCTCGGCTGGGCACTGCTCCCGTTGCTCGTGCTGGCCCTCGCGCCCTGGATCGAAGGCGACACCAGGCGGCGGCGGCCGGTCGCTCCACTCCTGGCCGCGCCGGTCCTCGCCGCCATCGTGCTCTGCCACCCGGCTCACGCGCCGGCAGCCATCCTGTACATCTTCCTCGCGGCCATCGCCGGCACCGGCTCTCGATCGGCGCGGCTCCTGCGGGCCGGCGGACTCATCCTCACGGCCGCGGCCCTGACCGCGTTCTGGTCGCTGCCGCTCCTCGCGCATCTGGCCGAGGCGCGCGGCCTCGCCTGGGGCGACTCCGCGTGGGCCATCCTCCAGCGCATCCTGCTCGCGGGGCCGCTGCCCCCGGTGTTGCTGGTGCTGGCGGCGGCAGCCACCTGCTTCCGCCGGGATCGGGTGACGGCGGTCCTCGTAGGGTTCCCGCCGCTGATGCTTCTCCTGATCGCGCTCGACCGCTCGTCGTGGCTGCCGGCAAACCGGCTCGTGGACAGCCTCGTGCTCGGCGTCGTCCTGGCTGCCGGCCTCGGGGTCGCCCGCGTGCTCGAGGCCGCGACGGGGCGCGCCGGGCTGCCGGCCTGGGCCGCGGGAATCCTGGCCACCCTGATGCTCGTGGTCACGTCGCTGCCGGACGCGCGCGCCCTCGCCCTCTGGCCTCGGCCGTCCGCGTGGCCGGACCGCGCCGAGGTCGAGCGCATGCTCCGGCTCCCGGAGCTGTGGACGGCCCTCCGGGCGGCGCCGCCGGGACGGGTGCTCTTCGTCAGATCGGGCGCACCGCTCGTGGCAGGGACCGAATGGTACCGGCCGCACACCCACATCACGGCGCTGACCCCGCTCTACACGGGGCACCCCATCGTCAACGGCACCTTCACGCATCCCTCTCCGATCGCCGCCCTGACCTACACCGGCTCATCGGACCCGGCTCCCATCCGGAGGCTCGTCGAGCAACTGGACGGCATCTCGCTGTTCGGCCAGCCGATCGAGGCTCTCGACGCGGG
This sequence comes from uncultured bacterium, assembly GCA_964637755.1. Classification (GTDB taxonomy): domain Bacteria; phylum Methylomirabilota; class Methylomirabilia; order Rokubacteriales; family CSP1-6; genus AR9. Next base: position 2,825 of record CAZWXA010000421.1, read on the forward strand.
AGCCTTCGACCGCTGGACGGAGTTCCTTGGAGCGAGCACGATCGTCGCCCTCGAGGAGGACCGGGCGCGGCTCCAGGCCCTCGAGACGAGCGAGCGGTGGGCGAGGACAGAGGTGCCACCGTTCGTGCTCTACGAGAGCCTCGCGCCGGTGGCTCTTCCCGAGGCGATCGGGCGGGATCGGTGGCGGGTCCCCCTGTCGGGACGCGCCGGCGCCTGGATGCCGGCACGTGTCGCGTTCTCGCCGCTGTGGCGAGCCGAGGCCGGCGGCCGGGCGCTCCCGACGCGCCGCGGGAAGCTGGGAGATCTCGAGGTGAAGCGGCCAGACATCGCGGCGCCGGTCGACCTCTCGTACCAGGCGGGCGCCTGGGAAATCGCCGGGATCACCGCGACCGCCGCGGGAGCCGTCGCCTGGGCGGCGCCCTTGCTCTGGCCCGGGCGGCGGCGGCGGACAGGAACCTTGACAACCGGATCTGCGAGGCGCAGCCTCAACCCGACACGGAACCACGGGGAGGTCGGACCATGAGGAAGGTCTTCGTCATGGCTCTCGCGGGAGCGGCCCTGCTGGCCGGGAGTGCCGCGCCGGCTGACGCATGGGGCGGCCGGCGGCATCATCATTTCCGTCCGCACCACTTCGGCCCCGGCTTCGGCGCCTACGTCTTCATCGGGGTCCCCCCGTGGCCCTACTGGTACGAGCCGCCCTGGTACAGACCATACCCCTCACCGCCGGTGATCGTCGCTCCCCCCGCCGTCATCGCGCCGATCTACGCGTTCCCGGCTCCGGTCGTAATTGCCGCGCCTCCGCCGCCCCCGGCGGCGCCGACGGTCGTCGAGTATCCCCACGGCCGCTACGAGCTTCGCGGCGACGGCATCAGCGTGCCGTACATCTGGGTCTGGATTCCCAACCCGCCGCCGGCGCCACCCGCCCA
>CAZWXA010000422.1:0-2286 GCA_964637755.1 uncultured bacterium
GGGGGAGAAGGGGGAGCTGGTCTTCACGAGCCTCTACCGCAAGGCGATGCCGCTCCTCCGCTACCGCACGCGCGACGTCGTCCACCTCGCCGACCGGCCATGCCCCTGCGGGCGCACGCTCGCCGCCTTCGAGGGCGGCGTCCACGCGCGGCTCGACGACATGAAGAAGGTGCGGGGGGTCATCGTCTACCCGCGGCGCATCGAGGAGATCGTGCGGCCGCACGCCGGCGTCGACGAGTTCCAGATCGTCTTCCGCCGCCACGAGGGGCTCGACGACGTCCTGATCCGCATCGACCCGTCGCCCGCGCTCTCGGCGGTGGCGTGCCGTGGGCTGTGCGGGACCCTGGCCGACGCGCTCCGGACGGGCCTCGGCATCCGCGTGAGCGTGGAGGCGGTGGAGGCGGGCTCGCTCCCGCGCTGGGACCACAAGGCCAGACGCGTGAAGGACGAGCGCACCGAGGTACCGTTCTGAGGGGCGAGGCGGAATGAAGGCGGCGTTCTTCAGGGAGCACGGCGGGGCCGACAGGATCCTCTACGACGACTACCGCGATCCGGCCGCGGAGGCTGGCGAGGTGGTGGTGCGAGTGGCGGCCTGCGGCCTCAACCACGTCGACCTGCTCCTTCTCGACGGCCGCTTCCCGCCGCCGGAGGGGCTGCCGCACGTGAACGGCTGCGAAGTGGCGGGGACGATCGAGACGCTCGGCCCCGGGGTCAGAGGGCTCGAGCGCGGCCAGCGCGTCGTCGTCTTTCCGGGGTTCTCGTGCGGGACGTGCGAGTACTGCGTGCGCGGCGAGCGCACCGTCTGCGTGCGCTACGGCTACCTCGGCGCCCACAGGGACGGTGGCTACGCGGAGCTGGTGAAGGCGCCCGCCGCCAACATCCTGCCGCTGCCGGAGGCGATCTCGTTCGAGGCCGGCGCCGCCATTCCCCTCGCCATGCTCACCGCGTGGCACGCACTGGTGGCGCAGGCGGTGGTGAGGCCGGGCCAGACCGTCCTCGTGCAGGCGGCGGGGAGCGGCGTGGGGAGCGCGGCCATCCAGATCGCGCGCCTGTGCGGCGCCCGCGTGGCCGCCACCGTCGGCTCGGACGACAAGATCGAGCTGGCGCAGACACTCGGCGCCGAGAAGGTCGTCAACTACCGGACGCAGGACTTCGTCGAGGAGACGAAGGCGTGGACGGGCAAGCGCGGTGTCGATGTCGTCATCGAGCACATCGGCGGCGACACCTTCGAGCGGAGCCTCCTGGCACTCACGCGGCTCGGCACGCTCGTCACCATCGGCTCCCACGACACGCACTGGGGACGGCTCGATCTGCGCCACGTGTACTCGAAGAACCTGCGGATCGTCGGCACCAACCTCGGCTCCATCCTCGAGCTGCGCACGATCCTCGACCACGTGGCGCGGGGCCGGCTCAGGCCCCTGATCGACCGGACATTCCCGCTGCGGGATGCGCGGGCGGCGGTCCAGCACCTCCTCGACCGCCGGAACAAGGGGAAGGTCCTGCTGGTCCCCTGAGCCTCGACAGGCGCCGCTCCCGCGGACGACCGCCGAGTGTCACCTCCGGGTGGGGGGCAGCGGATGACCTGACGGGTCCGGCAGCGGCACCAGGGCGCGCAACCGCGCCAGCTCCCCCCGGACGCGCCGCGCCCATTCGCTCGCCGGGTCGAGCTGAAGGTACGTCTCGTATGCCTGGATCGCCTGCGCCGTCGCGCCGAGGCGGGCCGCGTGAACGCCCACGCCGTAATACGCGCCCGGCATGTTGGGATCGAGCGCCAGGACGCTCGAGAACTCGATCATGGCGCGGCGATCCTGTCCGGTGCTCCCGAGGGAGGTCGCGTTGTTGTAGCGGTAGGTCGTCACCGCCGGATCGATCTGCACGGCGGTCGCCATCGCTCGGCTCGCCTCGGCCGCCCGTCCCTCGAGGAGGTACACCGTTCCGAGGTACGAGTACGCCCAGGCCGACGACGGGAAGAGCCGGAGCTCCTCCTCGATCGCCGCGCCGGCCCGGCGGGTGTCGCCTCTCGCCAGCCACAGCTCGGCGATCCAGACACGGACGTTCGGACGACCGGCCTCGACGCGCAGCGCCGCCTCGTACGCGCTGCGTGCGCCCTCCACGTCGCCGAGCGCGTTGAGGCGGGCGCCGCTGGCGACGAGCGCATCCGCCGATGCCCGCTCCGCCCGGCGGGTGTCTTCACCGGATGGGGGCGGAGCCAGCGCGATGACGGGCGGCGTGCCCTCGCCGGGGGTGAGGGACGGCGCCTTCTCGCCTGCGCGGGGGACCGGTGTC
>CAZWXA010000422.1:2386-3736 GCA_964637755.1 uncultured bacterium
CGCCGCTCGACCCCGCCTGGAACAGGCGGGGGGTTCTCGGGCGTCGTGGGCGCCGCGGCCACGAGCCCAGGGGTCTTCCCGGACTCGCTGAGCCTGGTGGCGGAGAGATCGACCCGCTTGTGCCAGGGGCCGAGATCGAACCGGAGGCCGAACACCTCCCGGGAGCCAACCACGCGCGGTCGACTGAACCAGGCTTGCTTCACGAACCCGTGGAAGTCGAGAAGAGCGGTCCCATCGCGCGTCTTCTCGCTGCCGCTGTATTGCCCGAAGGTGATCCCGACGTCGCCGGACTCGACCGTCGCCGCCTGGCGGGACACCGAGCCCGAGTAGCGCCTGGCCAGCTCGCCGTCGTTGAGCGTCAGCCTGGCCTTCACCGAGTCCGACGCCATGTGGTCCCAGATCTGCGCGGGAAACTCGACGTCCCACGTGTGATCGAGCGGCACGTTCGGCTCGAGCCGCGAGTCCGTCGCACGGACTCGGCTCACCAGGTGCCTGCCGTCGAACCGGGTCTCCACGTCCTGGATCACCGTGTTCGAGATCGGCTCGGCGCGCCGCGTCGGAGTGTCGGGCTTCTGCCAGTTCTCCGAGAGCGAGACCCGCGTCGTCGGCTGAATGACCCACCCGTTCTGCCGGATGACGACTCGAAACGTCCGCGGCGGCTCGGCCGGGAGCTTCTCGCGCTCGCCGCCGTCTTCCCTCTGCGTCGACCCCTCGACGAGCCTCAGCGTCAGGTCGGCCTCCAGGACATCCCGATGAGTCAGCACCTCGCGAAACGCGAGCGGGTCGAGGACGAACCAGTAGACCAGCCGGCCAGGCGTGGCCATCCCGCGCGTCCCGATGACCAGCGTCGTCGGCTTGGCGTCAGGGCGCTCGGCCAGGTTGACCGGCACGGGGACGGAGGAGGGCTGCGAGGTCGCCCAGCCGTTCCCGGCCTGCCACCACCTGCCGGGGCCGACCCCGCTGCCCGCTGAAACGTCGGCGCTCCCGCCCTCGCGGGTGCCGACCGGCCGCCCGTCGACCCGGTAGAACCCCGCACTGAGGCACCGGAGCGACGGGAATACGTCCTTCCCCGTCTGCGGATCCCGGGCCGAGAACCCCCGGAGGGAGAACTCGAAGGTGTGCGAGGACTGCCGGCTCTGCGGGAGATCGATCGGAACGTGAATCGCAAAGGCCTGATCGGACCAGGCGACGTCGATCTTCCGCGGGGTCGGCACCCAGTGCCGCCTGGTCGTGTCCTCGTTGGGAGGGATCGGCTCGAGCGTCCGGGACTCCACCGTGGTGAGAAAGATGGCCGCGGGGTCCGGCGCCGGACCAGCGCCGAGCGACAGTTCCGGGAACGCTGCCGTGAAG
>CAZWXA010000423.1:0-3728 GCA_964637755.1 uncultured bacterium
GCACTGGGCGGCGCCCAGCTCGGCGAAGGCCTGCTGGAGCGGGTGGAGCCGGCCGCCGGCGGCCATCCCCTCGACGGTCGAGATCTCGCGCCCCTCGAGCTCGATCGGCAGCGCCAGGCACGAGAGCATCGGCTCTCCGTCGACCAGCACCGTACACGTGCCGCACTCGCCCAGCTCGCAGCCGTGCTTGGTGCCGGTGAGCCCCATCTCCTCGCGCAAGACCTCGAGGAGCGTCTTGTGGGCCACCGCGGCGACTTCGTAGTCCTCACCGTTCACGCGCAGCCGGAGCAGCATCCTCGGCACGATTCACTCCCGCTGAATTTTCGCGTAAGCATAGATGAATTTCCGGCCTGCCGCAAGCCCGCGGGGCCTTGCACATCAGCCCTCCCCTCAGGCCCTCCCCTCAGGCCCTCCCCTCGGCCCTCCCCGCTCGGCCGCTCCGGGTCCGGGGGCAACGGGATGGAGTGTACGCGTCGCACCCGGCGTGTGCGAAACTCTCCTCCCGGACATCGGCGGGGCTGGAATGTGCCAGCGTTGCGGCCCGACGGGATGCCGGACGAGGTGACCTACGCCCTACGCGCGAACCGACGACCGTACGAGGATCTACTACGAGGAGCACGGCGCGGGCCCTCCCCTCGTCCTCGCCTACGGCATCGGCGGCAACGCCGGAATGTGGGACACCAACGTCGAGGCCCTCGCCGCCGGGTACCGCGTGATCCTCTGGGAGCCGCGCGGCCACGCGCGGTCCGACAGCCCCGAGGACCCCGCGCGGTACTCGTTCACGCGCTGGGCCTTCGACCTGCGCGACCTGCTCGACCACCTCCGGATCCGCCGGGCCCACGTCGGCGGGCTCTCCCTCGGCGGGGGGATCGCCACGCGCTTCGCGCTGCTCTACCCGCGGCGCGTCACGGCGCTGATCGTCACGAACTCGTCGTCGGCGACGGGCCTGCCGCTCCCGGTGGACAGCCTCCTGATGCGGGCGCAGAGCATCAAGATCACCCTCGAGCAGGGCATGGACGCGATGGCGGAGTTCGCGATGCAGGCCAACCCGAACGTCGCGGGCCGGCTCGCCCTCGATCCCTCGGCGAGGGCCGAGTTCTACGCCGAGTACCGCGCGCTCACGCCGATCGGGTACGCCAACTCCCTGCGCGCCCTGCTCGCCATGGACTACATCACCGGCCGGCTGCGCGAGATCCGCGTCCCGACGCTCCTGATCGGCGGCGACCGCGACCCGTCCCTGGGGGCGATGCGGGTGATGCAGAAGAAAATCCGCGGCGCCAGGCTCGTCGTGCTCTCGCCGGCCGGCCACTTCGGCAACCGGGACCAGCCCGAGGCCTGGAACCGCGCCGTGCTGGACTTCCTCGCCGGGGTTGACGCCCAGCGCCGCCGGAAGCCCGCGCGCAGCACGTCGCGGTGAGCACCGGCCGATTCACGGGGTCTGACCTGACGACGCTCGAGTCGATCCAGCGCCGCGTGCTCTGGCTCGCGACCTGGATGGTCCATCACGCCAACTTCGAGCGCGACAATCCGGACGGCACGAAAGTCGGGGGCCACCAGTCGAGCTCCGCGTCGGTCGTCACCCTCATGACCGCCCTCTACTTCGGCGCCCTGCGCTCGACGGACGTGGTCGCGGTGAAGGCGCACGGCTCGCCGGTCTTCTACGCCTGCCACTACCTGCGCGGCACCCTCCCGGCCGACATGCTGCCCCGGCTCCGCGAGTTCGGCGGGCTTCAGGCCTACCCGAGCCGGCGGAAGAACCGCGAGATCGTCGACCTCACCACCGGCTCGATGGGGCTCGGCGCGGTCTCGGCGACCTTCGGCGCCTGGACGACGCGCTACCTCGCCGACCACTTCGGCCCGGGGCTGCCCGGGCGCTTCATCGTGATGGTCGGCGACGCCGAGCTCGACGAGGGCAACGTCTGGGAGGCGCTCCAGGAGGAGATGGTCCCGCGGCTCGGCAACGTGCTCTGGATCGTCGACCTGAACCGCCAGAGCCTCGACCGCGTGGTGCCCGATGCCCGGCGACACCACATCGGCGGGATGTTCCGCACCGCGGGCTGGCGGGTCATCGAGCTGCGCTGGGGCAGGCGCCTCCGGCAGCACCCGGCCTTGCGCGAGCGCCTCGAGTCGATGTCCCAGGCCGAGTACCAGAGCCTCCTCTGCCTGCCCCCCGACCGGGTGCTGGAACTGGTCGGCGCTGCGAAGGACCTCGTGGCGGACGTCGGCGGCCACGACCTCGCGGCCGTGCTGGAGGCGTACGCGGAGGCCGAGACCGAGTGCCCGCGCCCGACCGTCATCATCGCCGACACGATCAAGGGCTGGGGGTTGCCCTTCGCGGGCGACCCGCTGAACCACGGCATGCTCCTGACGGCGCCCCAGCTCGAGGCGCTGCGGCGGTCCCTCGGCGTCCCCGCCAGCGATCCGCTCGCGAGCTTTCCCGCCGACAGCCCCGAAGGCCGGCACATCGCGGCCCTTCCCCCGCTCTTCCGCGCGCCCCGCTCCGGGGGATCCGCCCCGCCCGAGCCGCCCGAGTCCATCGACTCGTCGTACTCGGGAGCGATGTCGACTCAGGAGGCGTTCGGTCGCGTGCTCGGCGCCCTCGCGCGGCTGCCGGTGGCCGAGCGGATCGTCACCGTCTCGGCGGACGTGGCCGTGACGACCCACCTCGCGGGCTGGATCAACCGGCGCGGCGTCTACTTCCCGGAGAAGCGGCCGGATTACTTCGGCGACCGCGGCATCCCTCAGGCGATGCAGTGGCGCGAGTCGCCGGGGGGCCAGCACATCGAGCTCGGGATCGCCGAGCACAACCTCTTCCTGCTGCTGACGGCCCTCGGGCTCGCGGACGATCTCTCGGGAGAGCCGCTCCTGGCACTCGGCACCCTCTACGACCCGTTCGTGGCCCGCGGGCTCGACGCGCTCCTGCACGGGCTCTACTCCGGCGCCCGTTTCGTCGTGGCCGCGACTCCCTCAGGGATCAGCCTCTCGCCCGAGGGCGGCGCCCACCAGTCCGTGATCACGCCCTCGATCGGCATCGCGCTCCCCCACTGCACGTACTACGAGCCGACGTTCGCCCGCGACACCGAGTGGATCCTCCTCGACGGCCTCCGGCGGATCGCCGACGGCTCGGGGGAGAGCCTCTACCTGCGCCTGTCCACGCGGCCCATCGACCAGGCGCTCCGCCCCCAGGAGACGGAGCGGTCCCAGGTGCTCGCCGGTGGCTACCGCCTGGTCGATCGCGGGCGGTCGGACGTGACGATCTGGGCGACAGGCGTGATGGTGCCGGAGGCCGTGGAGGCCGGCCGCGAGCTCGACGCCGCCGGCATCCGCGCCAACGTCTTCGCGATCACGAGCCCGGACCTGCTCTACCGCTCGTACGTGGCCGCGCGCAAGGCCGGCGAGGCGTCGTCGCACCTCGACCGCCTGGTGCGGGACGACGAGGCGCGGGCGCCAGTGGTCACGGTCCTCGACGGACACTCCCACGCGCTCGGCTTCATCGGCTCGGCGCTCGGCACCCTCCAGCTCCCGCTCGGCGTCGACGACTTCGGCCAGTCCGGGACGCGCCGCGATCTCTACCGCCACTACGGCATCGACGCCGACGCCATCGCGCGCGGCGCCCGCTCCCTCCTCGACTGACGCGGCCGCGCCGTCGAGCCGGCCCGGCGCAACGCCGGGGCGACTATTTGGCCTCGGCGCGTCAGGAGCACGTCCTCGCGGGAGGGCTTCGGATC
>CAZWXA010000424.1:0-3724 GCA_964637755.1 uncultured bacterium
GGGGTCCTATTCAGCCGGGCGCCGAGAAGGGCCCATATGGGTGGAAGTTCGAGCCGAGCACGGCCGGCCTGCCCGTCGCGAGGCGAGGCCCAGGTGGATCGGCCGTGCTACGCTCGCGCATGTGCGCTGGCTCATCGTCCTGCCGTCGGAAGGCGCAGAGCTCATGGGGATGGACTTCCATGGGGAGCTGGGCGCGATGGGATACGAGGTGCGGACCTTTGCGTACCGGCGCCACAACGTCTTCTACAAGAACAAGGGCACGAAGGCGGCCTACCAGCTCTGGCTCCTCCGCCGGCTCGAGCGCCTGTGCCTGGCGTGGCGGCCGCGGCTCGTGCTGGTGCTGAAGGGGGGGCCGATCACGCCCGGACTGATCCGCCGGATCAAGTCCCGTACCGATGCGCTCTTCCTGAACTACTTCCCGGACAATCCGTTGCTGATGCTCCCGTTTGAGTGCATCGAGGCCTATGACCTCTTCTTCACCAAGGAGCGCTTCGCCCTGAACCAGCTCGAGCAGATCGGCCTCCGGAACCTCTACTACCTGCCCTGGTACTGCGCGCCGGCCCTCCACCATCCCGTCGAGCTCGCCGCTGAGGAGGCGCGCGCGCTCCGTGGCGTCGTGGCCGTCGTCGGCAGCCGGTACCCCTATCGAGAGCGCCTCGTCCGCGAGCTGGCGGCGTACCCCCTCCGGATCTGGGGGCCGGGCTGGGAGGACGCCGACTCGACCGTGCGCCGCCTCGTCGCGGGCGGCAGCGTCTGGGGACGGGACAAGCTGGCGGTCTACTGCGGGGCGCAGCTCTCGCTCAACCAGCACCATCCGATGAACGACATTCTCGGCGTCAACCAGCGCACGTTCGAGCTGGCCGCGGCCGGCGCCTGCCAGGTCGTGAGCCTTCGGGACGATCTCCCCGCGCTCTTCAAGCCTGGCGAGGAGGTCGTCGCGTATCGCGATGTCGGAGAACTGAAGCGGCAGCTCGACTACTACCTGGCCCACCCGGACGAGACACGTGCCATCGGCGACAACGCGCGGCGCCGGGCACTGGCGGAGCACACGCTCCGGCACCGGATCGACGAGATGCTGGTGGCGGTCGAGCAGCGCTTCGGCACGCCATGAGCGATTCCCTCGCCCGGGAGCTGGCCTGCATCGACTGCGGCGCCGTCTACCCGCTCGGCTACCGGCTCGACTGCGACGCGTGCCGCGGCCTCCTCGAGCTGCGCTACGACCTCGATCGCCTCCGCGCGAAGGGGCCGGCGCTCTTCTCGGGCACGGGGCTCTGGCGGTACGCGGCGATGCTGCCGATCGCGGACCCGGCCCACCGCGTGACGCTGGGCGAGGGCGGGACGCCGCTCCTCGACTGCCCGCGCCTGGCGCGGCAGCTCGGCGTGCGCCGCCTGCTCCTCAAGTACGACGGCGCCAATCCGACGGGGAGCGTCAAGGACCGCACCTCGGCGACCGCCGTCGGCGCCGCCCTGCAGTTCGGCTATCGCGCGACCTCGGTCGTCAGCTCCGGCAACGCGGGATCGTCGATCGCCGCGTACTCCGGGCGCGCCGGCCTGCGCTCGCTCGTCTTCGCCTACGAGCGGACGTCGGCGCCGAAGCTTCTCCACATGCGGGCCACCGCGTCCGACCTGATCATCTACAAGGGGGGCTACGACGACCTGATCACGCACTGGGACCGGCTCGTCGAGGAGCGCCTGTTCTTCGACTGCGGCGCGTCGCGCAACGCGTACAAGCACGAGGGCAAGAAGACGCTCGCGTACGAGATCGCCGAGCAGACGGGCTTCGCCCCGCCGGAGGTCGTGCTCGCCCCCGTGGCGGTGGGGGAGACGTTCATCGCCACCGCGCGCGGCTTCCGCGAGCTGCGCGCCGCGGGGCTGATCCCGCGGGCGCCGGCGATGGTCGCCGCGCAGGCCACCCGCGCCAACGCGATCGCGCGCGCCTTCCGGGACGGGACGGCCATCAGGCCGCTCGAGATCGGCTACACGGTGGCCGAGGGGCTCGCCGCCGGCGCCCCGGGACGAAAGGGCGACTGGGTGCTCCGCCTGCTGCGCGAGGAGGGCGGCCTCGCCGGCGACGCCGAGGACCACGAGATCCTCGAAGCCCAGCGCATGCTCGCGCGAACCGAGGGCATCTGGGCGGGACCGACCGGCGTCGCGACCGTCGCGGTCCTCCGGCGCCTCCTCGACGAGGGGCGGATCGATCCCGCGCAGACAATCTGCGCGATCATCAGCGAGACCGGACTGAAGACGGAGGCGGCGCTCCCGAGCCGCGAGGGAAGGGCCTTCGACGAGGAGTCCCTGCGGCGGCTCGTCCACGACCGGCTGGCCGGGCACGAGCCTCCCGGCTAGCGGGCCGACGGCGACCGCCCGCGGCAGGCGTCGGCGCGCGGAGGATGCGCAAACCCCGTGAGACGCTGCCGCGCGGGTTCTACCTGCGACCGGCGCCGGCGGTCGCGCGTGACCTCCTCGGTTGCCTGGTCGTGTCCAGGCGCGACGGCGTGACCGCGGCCGGCCGGATCGTCGAGACCGAAGCGTACCTCGGACCCGAGGACGCCGCGTCGCACGCCGCCATCCGCCCGATCGCCGCGCGCGACCTCTTCTACGGCGAGGGCGGACGCGCCTACGTGTTCAGGATCTACGGCCTCCATCACTGCCTGAACGCCGTCACCGGCGCGGCCGGCCAGCCCGGCTGCGTGCTGATTCGCGCCCTCGAGCCCGTGTCGGGACTGCCCGTCATGGCGGGGCGCCGAGGCGTCCCGCCCGATTCGACCGCGCTCACGAACGGGCCGGGGAAACTCGCCGAGGCGCTCGCCGTCACCCTCCGCGACAACGGCGCGGATCTCACCCGCGGGTCCCTCGTCGTGGCCCCGCCCGACGGACCGCGCGACTTCGGCGTCGGCGTCGGCAGGCGCGTCGGCATCTCGCGCGCCGCCGCCCTGCCGCTGCGGTTCTGGATCCGCGGCACCCCCTTCGTCTCCCGGCCGTGAGGCCGGGCCGCGCGCCGTCCTTGGCCGCGCACACCCCGACCGCCGCGCTGCCGGACGCCGCGCGCGGGCCCGGGCCGGAGCGTTTCGATCAGGAGCAAGAGTCGCCGCGCGATTTCTTCGCCGAGAAATTTGACACTGCTTCGAGCGCTCCGATATAGTGAGGCTAAACGAGGGGAGCCTGGCGTGTTCAACACTTCTGGTCTGGCCGTCTTCCAGCTCATTGCTGACGCGGGCCCCGTTGCCAAGTTCGTCCTCCTCGTCCTGGCCCTCTTCTCCGTCATCTGCTGGGCACTGATCATCGAGAAGTGGTGGGAGTTCCGGCGAGTCCGCCGGCAGTCGGAGAAGTTCGTCAAGGCGTACCGTGAGGGACGCCGCCACGCGGCGATCTACGGCGCGGCGAAGAAGTTTCGCGAGAGCCCTCTCGCGCAGCTCTACGTCGCCGGCTACCAGGAGATCTCGGGCATCCCGGAGGTTGCGGATCATGTCCTCGACGACTCGGACGACGGCGTCACCGGCGACCGCCTGGAGATGGTGAGCCGCGCGATGCGCCGGGTCGCAACGCTCGAGGTGGCGCGCCTCGAGCGCTACCTGCCGTTCCTCGCGACCACCGCGAGTGCCTGCCCGTTCATCGGCCTCTTCGGCACGGTGTGGGGCATCATGGCGGCCTTCCATGGCATCGGCACGCAGGGCTCGGCGAGCCTCGCCGTCGTGGCGCCGGGCATCTCCGAGGCCCTCGTCGC
>CAZWXA010000425.1:0-3722 GCA_964637755.1 uncultured bacterium
CGAGGTCGGAGAGGTCGAACAGCACGACGAGCGTCTTGCCATCGGGCCGCGGCTCGGCCCGGCGCGCCAGCTCGTCGAGGAGTTCGCCGCACATCGTCAGGACTCCCTGCTCACACCTCGAGGCGATCTCCGTGATGAGCACCTCGCCCCACCCGATGGCCACCGTCAGCGGTCCCAGGTTCTCCCGCGGTCCGGTCTCGGCGAGCCGGATCATCCGCGGCAGGGCCAGGCGGAGCGCCGCCTCCCGCCTCCCCGCGCCCCCGTTCGCCCGCGCGCAGTGCAGGTAGAGCGCCGCGCGGTTGAAGCCCCAGTTGTCGACGATGGGCAGGATGCCGCTCTCGCGCGGCGGGTCGAGCTCCTCGGCAAGCCGGCGCTGGATCACGCCGAGGGCCTTCGCGAAGTCCGCCGGCGCCTCGATCTCGGGACGGTACGGCCGGTGCACCGCGATCGCCAGAGTCTCCGGGTGCGTCCCGAGCAGCTCGTGGTAGCCCAGTTCGCTGCCGTCCAGGTACCGCGTCGCGTGGCGGCCGAAGATCTCCGCGTGCGTGCTCCGCTCGACGCGCCGGATGTAGGCGCGAGCGACGAGGACGACGAGCAGCGTCGTGAGCAGGATCGGAATGGCGAGGCCGAGCGCAACGGTCTCGAGCCGGGTGACCATCGCGTACACCGCGTAGGAGAACATGAGGAGGCCCGTCACGAGGGTGGCGCCGGCGATCCAGAGCGCATCGGTCCAGCGCCGCCGGCGTTCCTCGTCCGCGAGCAGCCATCGGCGCACGGCCGTCAGCAGGAAGGTCACGGCCGGGACGAGAACGGCCAGGACGACCAGCACCACGGAGACCGCCGGCGAGGCAGGCCGGACAAACGTCCGGGTCAGGATGTTGTGCAGGGCGTACCCGTGGATGAAGACGCCCGGCAGGAGCCCGTCCTCGGACGCCCGGCCCAGGTGGCCGCTCAGAAGCGGCAGGCGGGTGGCGAGGGGCGTCGGGTACTTGTCCCGGGCCTGCAGATGCGTGGCGCCCACGAGAACGTACCGTCCTGCCAGTGACGCGGTGATCCGCTCGTAATAGCCCGAGCCCGGCCGAAACCGGCCGTCGAGGAGGCGCGCCGCCGAGATCTCCTCGAACGCGTCGTCCCGCGCGACGAATCGGATGCGTCGCTCGCCCATCACCCGGAAGAGGTCCGGCCGGCACCCCCTGGACTCGTCACCCCCCGAACCTGGCGGCGCCTCCTGGCACACGCGTAATTCCTCCCGGAGGGCGGTCCCGCTCATGCCTTGACCTGCGGCCCACACCGCGAGCGAGAAGGACGGGATCGGGCCGCCCTCATCCCCCCCGAAGTGTATCTTCAGGGTCCGGATCTGGCCGGCGTCTCTGCTCTGTTCCACGGACGTGTGGCCCCAGTTCATGAGGGGCGGGTCGGCGAGCACGCTGTCTGGAACCACCTCGACGCGCTCCTGTCCCCTCCGCACGGTGACCGAGCCGACGACGATGGGGACCGCTCGCCCGGCCGGCTCGACACGGGGCGGGAGCGCGGCGTCGCGGCGGGTGCTGTCCGGCCGCTCCGCGTCCCTCGCCGGACCGAGAGCGGAGAGGAACACGTAGTCGAGGCCGACCACTCTCGGTCTCGCCTCGGCGAGACGGTCGACGAGGGTGGTCAGGAACTTCCTCGAATCGGTCTCGGGCGCGACGGCGGCCAGGGTCTGGTCGTCCACGGTCACGATGACGATCTTCTCCCCCCCCGCGGGCGCCCATCGGTTGGCGACCTGCTGGGCCAGGTCTTCCAGGACGCCCTCCTGCCAGAGCAGGGACACGAAGAAGATGACCAGCAGCACGCCGAACGGCAGGAGGATCTTGTGGTAGACGTCGGCGAACGGAAGGATCAACGCGAGCAGCTCGGACCACCACCGTCCCGCCAGCGCCTGCGTGAAGAACGCCCACCGCGCCCGGGCGCGATCGCGGATCGCCTTCCTCGAGCGGGCCGCCACCTCGTCGCGTTCAGTCACTGCCCGGCCTTGGTTCAGGCGGTGGGCGCCGACCGGTCCGTCTGGCGGGCACGGGAGGGTCCCTCCTGCGGCCGCTCCGGCCGGCTGGCGGCGCGGGCTACCAGAGCGCCTGGACCGCCGTCTGCGTCGGCAATCCCGCCTCTTCCCAGGCCCGCACGCCACCGCGGTACCAGTAGACCCTGCGGTAGCCCAGCCTGAGGGCGCGAAGCGTCGCGTTGTAGGACAGCCAGCAGTCGTAGCCGAGGCAGAAGAAGACGAGGGGGAAGGTCCGGTCGCTCTGCGTGAGCTTGGAGAGCACGTTGTAGAGCTCGCGCTGGATCGGGTCGTGGAAGCCTTCCCCGGTTCCCGCCATCGGCATCCACACCGAGTCGGGAATCGTCGGGTGGCCCGGACCGGTCCCGAGAACGTCGATCAGGAGCGGCCGGCGGGCCGTCGTGAGGAGGCCCTGGAGCTGGGGCGTCGTGATCGTGACTGCGCCCGGCACACTCGTTGGCGTCGGGGAATGGAAGTTGTCCAGCCTGAACGTCGACTGCGGGCGGACGCCGAAATCCCGCTCCTCGTTCAGGCTCCGCGCCGCCACGTTGGGCATGGTGGAACCGGTTGGCGGGCTCACGGGCGCGGACGGCCGTTCCAGCTCCTTGAGTCTGCTCCGCGCGATCACCACGAACTCCCCGCCCGGGTACTTCCGCAGGTACTCCCTGAACAGGTCCGGGTCAGCCGCGTCCTTGGGGATCGAGTTCCAGAAGGCCAGCTCGATCGCCTGACGATCCGCTTGCCGCGGCTGGGGTTCGGCACGCCGCTCGGGCCCGGCCGGCCCCGGGTCCCGGCGCTCGCCGCCGGCAAAGTAGAAGTCGTCGCTCAGCGAAGTGGATTCCCACGGGATCTGCTTCGAGCCTGACCGTTGCGACACGCCGACGCGGACCTGCTTGAAGATGTCCTCGATCTTCCGGTCCGGCACGCTCATTGCCTTGAGCAGTTCCTCGGTGTAGAGGCCGTTCGCGCCCGGGCCGTCGTCCGCCACGCTCCCCGGAGCCGTGGCGTACGCGATCAGGGTCCCCTTCGGCGCGTCGATCGAGGCCAGACCTCGCGCGGCTGTCCGGAAGCGCCGGGCGAAGGGGTTGTCACGACAGGCGTCGAGAATGACGATGTTGATACGATTCCGGGCCTCCTCCATCTGGCCCAGCACGTCGTTGACATTGACGGCCCCCAGCCCCACCTGGGCTTCGGACCGGATGTCGGCGTCGACCGGGACCAGGTAGTTGTTTCCCTTGACCTGCATGCCGTGGCCCGAGTAGTAGAAGAGTCCGACGCCGCCCTTGCGGAGGCGATCGCCGAACTCGCCGATCGCCTGTTTCAGCGTCTTCTCGTTCGCGTTCTCGTGGATCAGCACATCGAAGCCCATGCCTGTAAGCGTCCTGGCCATGGCGCGGGCGTCGTTGACGGGATTCCTGAGCGGAGCGGACTGATAGGTCGCATTGCCGATGACGAGAGCCGTTCGCGGCTCTCCTGCCTCGATGGGCTGGACCGCGGCGCTCACAGCGCCGAGCACGAGAGGGACGACCAAGCAGAACCGCCGCCAGCACACCATCGTCCACCTCCGGAGGGGCGAGCCTCTCGGGTTCGCCGCCGAAGTGTAGCACGGCCCGTCCGCGGACTCCAACCGGCGCCGCCGGAGGCCTGCTGACCAGCAGGTCAGTGCGTCGTCGCGACCTCGGCGCGA
>CAZWXA010000426.1:0-3721 GCA_964637755.1 uncultured bacterium
CCACGGCCTGCGCGCTCGGCTGAACTGAATCGGTCCGGGGAGGTGACGGCGATGGTCACGCGGTTAATCTTCGTCCGGGTGCCGATGAGGGCCCGCGCGGGAGGTGGTTCCCGAAGCTTCGCGCATGGCCGTCCTGTTCGAACCGGCGGAAGGCCGCGCCCAACTCAAGGCGACCGAGGCCGTGGCCCGATCATCCGGCGTCCAGCTCCAGCTCCTCGAGGTACGCGCGCCGTCGGATATCGACAAAGCAGTCAGCTCGGCTGCCCGCGGACGAGTCGGCGCGCTCATCGTGCTGGCGTCACCGCTCATCTATCTTGAACGGGCCCGGATCGCCTCCCTCGCCGTGAAGCATCGGCTGCCGACGATGTCGCCGTTCAGCGAGCTCACGGATGCCGACGGGCTCATGAGCTACGGCGCGAACCTCGCGGAGATGTTCCGGCAAGCGGCCCGCCACGTCGACAAGATCTTGCGGGGCGCCAGGCCCGCCGAGCCGCCCGTGGAGCAACCCACCCGCTTCGAGATGGCGGTGAACCTCAAGACCGCGCGGGCGCTCGGCCTTACGATCCCGCAGTCGGTTCTCGTGCTCGCCGACAAGGTCATCCGGTGACGTGGCCTGGGAGGACGGGCGGATCTCCGCATGGGGCGCGCTGGCGGTCTACCTCGGGCTCCGCGCCGAGGACGAGGGGCCAGTACACCGGCCACTGGCGGGCGATGAAGGTCTCGAGGAGCTTGAAGCCGACGGCGCCGGCCAGCGGCCCGAAGAACGAGTGCACGCCGCCCAGCAGCGCTCACGGTCACGTCCATCCGGAAGCTCGTCGGGCCCGATCATAAACCGCGGGCTCCCCTGATTTCAGGAGGGCGGTCGGGCTCGCGGCTGAGCCTGGGTCGCGCGCCACCAGTCTTGCCAGAGGCGCACGAACCGGTCAATGTCGTCGGCACCCTCGTTTTTCTTCGGCTCCCACTTGACGAGCTGCTGGTCGAGCGGCGGGGCCTTCGGGTAGTCGGCCTTCTGGAGGGCGATCACCGTCTTGTGGATGTTCAGCCTGGCGACCTCGTTCGACGTCCGGAGGCTCTCGATCAGTTCGGGCAGGTAGTACCCGTCGAGGCGCGGGCCGTGATTGTTCATGACGAGACGGAGAATCTCATCGAGCTGGCGGCCCGAGATCTCCGGGTTGCGCAGCTCTTTGATGACCGGGCGGATCAGAGCGTCGATGTGCACCGCCCGCCCTTCGACCTGGAGCGACTGCTGCCGCCTGGCCTCGGCGGCGGCGAACGCGGCCTTCGCCCGCGCGCTGTCGTCCGGGGCCTTCGCGTCGTTCTCCGCCCGCCGCGCCTTCGTGACCTCGTCGAGCGCTCGCTGCGCGTCGGCTCTGGCGTCGGCAAGGGGTGGCAGGGGTTGGGCCGCGGCGGCCTTCAGCTCGCGGGCGAAGTATTCGCGAGCGCGCCAGCGATCGCGCTCGGTCGAGCTGGGCTTCAGGAAGCGCCATTGGTAGTAACAGCGCTGCCCCGTCTCCCAGAGCGTCGTCCCGCGGGGGTCGCTCGAGCTCCAGAGCCACGTCCCAGCGATGAGCAGGGCGAGCCCGAGGAGGCTGCTGCGCGCGATCAGCTTGGCCCGGCCCCGCTCGAGGTACCACCATCGCCGGCAGAGCGTCACGAGGCCGTGTTTGTGGAGGAGGAATCCATAATGGTCTGGCGCCGAGGTCCGGAGATCCGGCCAGAGCTGATCGAAGAGTCGGCTCCGGGCGACCTCCGGCTCCGGGATCGCCTGGGCGTTGGCGATGCCTTGGCGGAGCTGGGCGAGGTTGATGGAGCGCTGCAGCGCTAGGATCTCGAGCTTCTGGAGCTCCGCGGGGTCCCGGGTCACATCGCGGCGCAACAGCTCCGCGAAGCGATCGATGTACCTTTTCTGGCGGCCGGCGATGTGATCCGCCACCTTGTCGACCCAGGCTTGGAATGGCTTCCACAGCCCCGCCGCTTGTCCGGGCATGCTGATGCCCTGGATGCCGCCTGCGAAGAGCTGCCGGTAGCCGAAGGCGACGATGAGGGCGGCGAAGAGCGAGGTGTCCTGGACAGCGCCCGTGTGGTCGAGGAACCAGAACAGCAGCGGCGGGATCGCCCAGTAGGTGAGGAAGAGCAGCCACGAGCTCAGGAACGCCCAGTGATCGGGGTAGGTGGCCAGCCGCTCGTTGACGTTCGCGCGGGCGACGACGGCGCCGACGACGATGACGATCAGGTAGCAGTAGAGGGCGGGGACGTCGGGGGACGCCAGGCCGGCCACGGCCCGCGCTTACGACATCTCTTTGAACTGGAGCATCATGTCGGCGTAACCGCGCGCGCTCGGACGCACGGACACGTACACCTCGCCGATCCTGGCGGTCTCCAACTCTCCCTTGACGAAGATGATCTTCTGGGCCAGCAGCTCGCCCAGAGCCTTGGTGAGCGCGTCCCGGTCGAGACGCGTTTTCGACAGCAGGCTGTAGCCGTCGGCGGCACTCTCGCGCAGCGCCATGAGGATCTTCAGCGCATCGTCGCTGGCTGCGGGCGGCATGTCGTCCTCCGTCCCGAGTGTAGGCGCCCTCGCTCCACGCCGTCAAGGCGACGCAACATGGGACGGCCCCAGCGCCGTCTCCGCTGCTCCCGCCAGAATAGCATATCCATGTCCCGATACATCGTCGTCGCGGTGGTCAGGGGTGGTCGACGAAGGTGAGAGCTGGCCAGCCGTGCCAGCGAGGGCGTCGAAGCCCGCGCCGCGCTGAAGGTTGCCTGTAACGTGGCAATGCGCACCACTTCGCAGCCGCCCGGCGGGCGGACGCACAGGGAGCGTCTCCATGACATCCTCCGGCAGTCTGGGCGACCCCCGCATCCAGGCCTTCCTTGCCACCCGCGAGGTGGTCGTGCTGGCCACGCTCATGCCCGACGGCGGCCCCGCCGCCACCCCGATGTGGTTCCTCCACGACCCCGCCGCCCTCTTCATGCTCAGCGTGGACGGCCTGGCAAAGGTGCACAATCTCCGCCGCGATCCCCGTGTGGCCGTGGTGGCGGAGACCACGCTTCCCGGGGGCGCCATCCACGGGGTCGCGCTGCGGGGCCGGGCCGAGCAGCTCGCGCACTCGGCGGAGCGCCGCGCGCTCGCCGAGCGCTTCCTCGACAAGTATCATCCGCGGCTCGAGCGTCTCTGGGGCGGTCGGGCGATGCCGGCGAACCGCGTCATGTTCCGGATCGTGCCCGCCCACGTCAGGAGCTGGGGGCTCGGGTGAAGTCGGGGGAAAGGGAGTTCCTCGCTCCGATATCTGACGACCGGGCGCCGCAGCGGGCAGCCGCGCCAGATTGGGATCTGGCTCATAGTATAGAACCCGGTGGGCGCTACTACTTGATCGGTGAGCCCCCGTGGGAGACCCGGCGGGGTCCGGAAGGTGCTGGCGGATTTCGCACGCTCGCGCGACGGTCGATGGCGAGGTGATCCCGGCCCGTGCGCGGGTGATCGACGCCCCGACCCAGCGCGCGGCAGCTGCCTGAGGAACATGCGATCCCCAGGAATCGGTGATCACGATGCGTCGGAATCGGCCATCAGGATCGACCGGAATGAGCGATCAGGATCAGCCGACCCTGGCCGGTTCGGTAGCGATCGAGCGGTCCCTGTACCGTCAATCCGGCCAGCGCGGGGGCCAGCCCGGGGGACGGGTGGTCGACCCCGTGAGCCTGCGGGCGGGCGTGGTGGGGG
>CAZWXA010000427.1:0-3716 GCA_964637755.1 uncultured bacterium
CGCTCGCCGAAGGCGGCGGTGATCTCACCTACCGCCAGCTTCACGAGCGAACGGTCAAGCGGCTCAGGCGGGAGAGATTCGCGCAGGTGCCGCAGCTCGAGGGGATGCTGGCGAAGTTCGACCGGCCGTTCCTGGCACCCGAACCATAGCCCCGGCTCCGTCGAGGGGTCGAGGAGCCGATGGCCGTGCGTTTTACGCCTCGACTCCCGGGGGGGAACGGCCCGGGGAACGGCCCCCTGGTCGAGCCGCCGAAGCCGCCCCGGGCGATGGCGATCCGCACGCGCGCCGGGCGAACCGGGGACTGGATGGCCTTGAAATCGCCGCCTCTCGCGCGGGTAAACCCGGCGCCAGAGGCGGCGCTACCCGGGCGCTCCTCGGGCACGCTTCTTGTTGGGCCAGCTCCCGGCGGACACGTACTCGTTCGGCTCCGAGACGCGGGTGCCGAACGCCCGGATTCTCGGCACCAGCCGCTCCGCGGCGCCGCCCCCGATCAGGTCGACTCCGTCCACCATCCAGAGGAACTCGGTCTCGTTGCCCACGGTATTGCCCCGGTACAGGTGGAGCGCCTCCACCTTGCCGGCCCGGGTCACACCCTTGTCGACGGCGGGGAAGATCTTCTCGCGCATGAACGTCGCGAAGTCGTCCGGGTCGACGCGCTTGTGGAGCTTGATCGTGTAGCTTGTCATATACCCCTCCGTGACGCGTGGGAGGATCCTTGGGACACGATCTCGTCCAGGGCGCGCAGCGCCGCCTCGAAGCAGGCGAGCGGGGCCCTGACGACGCCGGCGCCGACCTGGCCGATTCCCGCCTTGCGGTGCGCGATGCCGGTGTTGATCTGCGGCAGCACGCCCGTCTGCACCACCAGGCGCACGTCGATCCCGGTCGGCGTCCCGCGGAAGTCGAGGATCGGCAGCCGGTAGGCCTCGCTCTCGCCGAGCGTGATCTCGTACATGAGCCGGGTGGCTCGGAGCGCGTCGGCGGGCGTGCCGCCCACGAACTGCACGATGGCTGGCGCTCCCGCCATGGCGAAGCCGCCGATGCCCGCCGTCTCGGTGATGGCGCTGTCGCCGAGGTCGGGATTCGCGTCCTCCGCGGAATACCCGGCGAAGTAGAGGCCGACCGGCGTCTCCGCCGGGCCCGTGAACCAGCGATCGCCGAGCCCGCTGACCCGGATACCGAAGTCCGTCCCGTTGCGGGCCATCGCGGTCACCAGGCTCGCGTACGGGACGCCGTGCGCCGCGTCGGTCGCGGCCTTGCACGCGGCCATGCCGACGTTCAGGAAGAAGTGCTCGTTGCCGCCGGCGAAGGCGAGGATCCGCGTCCGCTCGGCCGCCGGGACGTCGAGGGCCGCGACTGCGGGCGCCAGGGCCTTGATGAGGAGCGCCGACGCCGCGCGGTTCCGGTTGTGGCACTCGTCACCCATCGCGAGGGCCTGGGCGACGAGCGCGCGCACGTCGATGCCGTCGGAGCCGGAGAGGGCCGCGTCGATCGCCGGACCGAGCGAGGTCTCGATCCACCGCAGGCGGTCGACCACGTCCTCCGAGTAGGCGCCGTACCGCAGCACCTTGCCGAGGCCCTCGTTCAGCGTCGAGTAGGCCCGGTTGCCGTGGGTCCGGTTCTCGACCACCAGGACCGGCATCGAGGCGGTGATGATCCCGGCCATCGGCCCGACCGCCTGGTGATGGTGGCAGGGATCGAACCTGACGCCGCCCGTCGCCGCCAGCCGTTCCGCCGCCTCCGCGCTCCCGGCCAGCCGCTCGTAGAGCAGCGCGCCGATCACGGCCCCGCGCATGGGCCCGCTCATCCGCTCCCAGGCGATCGGCGGGCCCGCGTGCAGCAGGGTGTCCCGCGTCATGCCCGGGATGACCTCGATCGCGGGGCGGACGCCGACCAGGACCGGGTGGGCCGCGAGCAGGCGGGCCAGGGCCTCGCGGTTCGCCGCATCGACCTCGTCGCGCCAGACCCGGGCGAGAAGCGAGGCGATCTCCGGGTCGCCGCCGGCGGGCGGCCGCCAGTCGACGCGGGTCACGGGCACGCCCTGGGTGCCGAGCGCGTCGGCGAAGAGGTCGACGCCGACACTGAGCGCGCGGAGCTCGGCGCCGAAGAGCGTCATGCCCCGCCCTTCACCAGATCTTGCGCGACTGCTCGTCGACGACGAGCCGCACGTCGCGACTCTCTTCGTGTCATGCCCCGCTCCGCGCCAGATCCCGCGCGACCTCGGCCGCGAGCCGGTTTGTCGGGCAGACGAGCACGCCGGCCTCCCGGAGCTTCGCCTCCTGGAGGGACAGGCGCTGGGGGTCGTCATCGGTCCCGACGACGTGGGCCACCACGGGCAGCTCCCGGCCGGCCCGCGACGCGGCGGAACGCGCGTCGGACACGGCAGGGCCGAGCGCGCCCGCCGGATCCGGGTGGGCGCCATCGCCCAGCACGACGTCGACGAGGATGACTCCGACGCCCGGGTCGGCGCCGGCCGCGATGACGGCGGCGTTGCGGAGCGCGGGATCGATCATG
Source organism: uncultured bacterium (assembly GCA_964637755.1). Classification (GTDB taxonomy): domain Bacteria; phylum Methylomirabilota; class Methylomirabilia; order Rokubacteriales; family CSP1-6; genus AR9. Next base: position 2,512 of record CAZWXA010000427.1, read on the forward strand.
GGATGCGGCCGACCGCGCGTGTATTCCTCGGACCCGAAATCCACGAAGCGGTGCTGACCCTCGCGGCCCACGATCGTCTCGGCCTCCTCGCAGAGGGTCCCGCCCGTGTAGAGACCGCGGACGCCGCCACGGGACTCCCCGGCGGCGCGCGGCGCGGTGAGGGCCGGCGCGCTGCCAGCGGTGGCCTCGACGGCGGCCCGTGCGGCGTCTTCGAGCGTCGGGACGCGACGCACCAGGGCCGGAGGTGTTCCGTCCCAGCCGAGCAGGCACGCGACCACGGGCTTGCCGGTCGAGGCGGCAGCGGCGAGCACCCGCGCTGCTGCCGCCTCGGACGGAGGCTTCGAGACGACGACGATGACCCGCGTCCCCGCATCCCGGCCGAGCCAGTCGAGTGCCTGGAGCGTGGTGAGCCCGCCGACGCGGGCGTCGAGATCCCGGCCTCCGGTGCCGATGGCCTGTGACACGCCTCCGCCGAACCGGTGGATGAGCGTCGTGACCTCCTGGAGCCCGGTCCCCGAGGCGCCCACGAGTCCGATCTCGCCGCGGCGGACCCGGTTGGCGAAGCCGAACCCGACGCCGTTGATGATGCTCGTCCCGCACTCGGGCCCCATGACGAGGAGCCCGCGCGCGGTTCCCCGGCGCTTCAGTACCAGCTCGTCGGCGATCGACACACCATCGCTGAAGAGGAACACGTGAAGGCCCGCCGAGAGCGCCTGCTGGGCTTCGGCCGTGGCGTACGGACCCGGCACGGAGATGATCGCGACGTTGGCGCCGTCCGTCCGCCGCGCCGCACCAGTCAGCGAGCGAGGCCGCACCTCCTCCATCCCGCCCCGCTCGACCCGGCGCGAGGTGAGCCGGGCCTCCGCCTCGCTGAGCGCGGTGCGAGCGGCGGCCGGGCTCTCCGCTCGCACCGCGACGATCAGGTCGTTCCCGCCAGCCGTCTTCGCGTCATCCGTCAGCAGCCCCGCCTCCGCAAGTTGCTCCCGGTTCAGCTCCGTCGCCATGACGGCGGCGGCGGCGCGGACGCCCGGCAGGGCGCGGACCTGGTCGGAGACCAGCATCAGCGTGACCGAGTCGACGTAGGCGTTGCGACGGACGAACCCGATCAGCTCCATCGATCAATGTCGGAGGGAGCGAGCGCCGCTCCTCCCCGACCCCCCCCACCGCTCGTCACCGCTGTCGGCCTCCTCACGCCCGGTCGATCA
>CAZWXA010000428.1:0-3716 GCA_964637755.1 uncultured bacterium
TCTGTCACGGAGAGTTTCCGTCCCCGTCATCGTCCTGTAACGCGGCCGCGCGACAGTGTGTCCGTGATGACGCTTCCTTCCCGGCGCGCTCCCGGCACTCATGGCGCCCCTGCCGCCCCGTCGCTCGGCCGGGTTCTCGTCGTCGAGGACGAGCCGGATGTCGCGGAGCTGATCCGCTACAACCTCGTGCGCGAGGGCTACGATGTCGTCGCGGTGAGGGACGGTGCCGAGGCGCTGAAGAGCGCGCGCGAGATCGCCCCCCAGGTCATCCTCCTGGACCTCATGATCCCGCAGTTCAACGGCTGGGAGGTCTGTCGCAGGCTCAAGCAGGCGCCCGAGACCCGCGACATTCCCGTGATCATGGTCACGGGTCGGGTCGAGGAAGGCGACAAGGTGCTCGGTTTCGAGCTGGGCGCCGACGATTACGTCACGAAGCCCTTTTCCCCCCGGGAGTTGATCGCCCGGATGCGGGCGGTGACCCGGCGCGGCACGCAGGCGGCGGCGCCAGACCGCAAGCAGGTGCTGACGGCGGGCAATCTCAGGATCGACCGCTCGCGCTTCGCGGTGACGGTGAGGGAACAGCCGGTCGAGCTGACCAGGAAGGAGTTCGATCTCCTGGCCGTGCTGGTCGGCTCGCCTGGCCGGGTGTTCGAGCGCGAAGAACTGCTCGATCTCGTCTGGGGGCGGGACGGGTTCGTCGAGCCGAGGACGGTGGACGTCCACATCGCACGACTCCGGGGCAAGTTCGTGGCGGCACGGGCCACGCCGCCCGGGATCGAGACCGTTCGCGGCGTGGGTTACCGCTTCCGCGAGATGGAGGCGGAGACATGAGGGGAATCGGCATGAGGAAAGCCGGCATGGGGCTGGCGGCGCTGCTCGCGCCGGTCGTGGCCGGCGGCTACGCCATCGCCCAGGTTGTGGTCGATCCCGTGATCCCGCCGTACAAGGCCGTGAGCGGGGTCAGCGGAAACATCTCGAGCATCGGCTCGGATACCCTGAACAACCTGATGACGCTCTGGGCCGAGACGTTCGGCCGGTTCTACCCGAACGCGAAGATCCAGATCGAGGGGAAGGGGTCCTCCACGGCGCCGCCCGCGCTCATCGCCGGCGGAGCACAGCTCGGCCCGATGTCGCGCGCCATGAAGAACACGGAGATCGATGCGTTCGAGAAGAAGTTCGGCTACAAGCCGACGCAGATCCGGACGGCGGTGGACGCCCTCGCGGTCTTCGTGAACAAGGACAACCCGATCAAGTGTCTCTCCTTCAAGGAACTGGACGGGCTCTTCTCGAGGACGCGCCGGTCGGAGGGCGAGGACATCAGGACCTGGGGCGATCTCGGTCTCAAGGGAGAATGGGCGTCGCGTCCGGTCAGCCTCTACGGGCGCAACTCCGCGTCGGGCACGTACGGCTTCTTCAAGGAGCATGTGCTCCGGAACGGCGACTTCAAGAACTCGGTGAAGGAGCAGCCCGGCTCGGCGGCCGTGGTCCAGGGCGTGACGGTCGACCGCTACGGCATCGGCTACAGCGGCATCGGCTACGCCACGGCCGGCGTCCGCGCCGTGCCCCTGGCGGAACGGGACGCCGGCCAGTGCTCCGAGGCGACCGCGGACAACGCGTACGCCGGCGTCTATCCTCTCGCCCGCTTCCTCTACGTCTACGTCAACAAGACTCCGGGGAAGGCGCTCGATCCGCTGACCCGCGAGTTCATGAAGCTGGTCCTGTCGAGGGACGGTCAGGAGGTCGTCGTCAAGGACGGGTACTTCCCGATCCCGGCGACCGTGGCGAGACAGGAGCTGGCGAGGATCCAGTAGGTGAGGGGCGACGCCAGGGCGCTCGGAGCGGGCGGGTCTGCATCACCGGCCCGCGGGCTGACGGTTCCCCGGGCCCGCCGGGCCCGCCGGCTCCTCGTCGACCGCTGGGCGTCCCGGACAGTCGTGCTCGGTGGCGTCACCATCGTCGCCTCGATCCTCGCCATCCTGCTCGTCATCGTGGCCGAGGTATTCCCGCTGTTCCGTTCGCCCAGTGCGACCCTTCTCGATGTGCGCGGGCGATCGCGGCCGGGCCGGGCGCCGGTCGGGACCGTCGGGGCCGACGAATACCGGCAGATCGCGTACGGGGTCACCGCCGACGGCGCGGTCGAGCTCATTTCTCTCGGGCCGGGAGCGTCCCCTCCGGCGGTGCCGGTTCCGGGACTGGGCGACTCGCGGGTGACGGCGGTCGGGGCGTCCGGATCGTCTCGATACCTCATCGGGACGTCCGACAGTCGCGCGATCCCGCTCGAGATGAAGTTCGAGGTGGCGTTCCGCGACGGCGCGCGGACCGTGACGCCTGCGCCGGAGTTCGGCGAGCCTCTCCGGCTCGACGCCGACAGGAGGCGAGCGGTCCGCCGCGTGGCGTTCGCGCCCGGCGCGGCGGCGTCGATCGTCATCGCCCAGACGAGCCCCGCCGAGCTTGTCATCCACACCCTCAGCGAGGGGACGTCGCTGGTCGATTCCGGCATGCGGCGAGAGTCGCGCCGCTCTCTCACCGTCGAGACCGCAGGTGAGATCACGGCGCTCGCCATCGACCAGCGCGGCGGCGACCTCTTCGTCGGGACCTCGGCCGGCGAGCTGATCCGCCATGACCTCCGCGACCTCGAGCATCCGAGACGAGCCGAGACCATGGTCGGAAGCAGTCGAGAGGGTGCCGGGGTGTCGGTGCTGGGGTTCCTGATCGGGGACCGCACGCTGATCGTCGGCGATCAGGCGGGCGGGGTCTCGAGCTGGCAGGTCGTCGCGCCCCCGAGCGGCGGCGCGGCGCGTCTCACCCGGATGCACGCGTTCCGCCCGCACGGGCAGGCGGTCACCTCGATCAGCGCGTCGCCGCGCGACAAGGGGTTCGTGACGGCCGATCGGTCGGGCCAGATCGCGCTGCACCACGGGACATCGGGGAGGACCCTGCTCTCGTTCAGGGCCGCGCAGTCGGGGCTTCGCTCGGTGGCGGTCACGCCCAAGGCCGACGGAGTGCTGGCACTCCACGACGACGGGGCGGTCTCCCACTGGGAGATTCACAATCCGCACCCCGAGGTGACGCTGCAGACACTCTTCGGCAGGGTGTGGTACGAGGGCTATGCGAAGCCCGAGTTCGTCTGGCAGTCGACGGGCGGCACCGACGACTTCGAGGCGAAGCTGAGCCTGACTCCGCTGGTCTTCGGCACCCTCAAGGGCACGCTGTACGCGCTCCTCTTCGCGGTGCCGATGGCGCTCCTGGCCGCGCTCTACGTCAGCGAATTCATGCACCCGGCGCTCAAGGCGTATATCAAGCCCATCGTCGAGATCATGGCGGCGTTGCCGAGCGTGGTGCTCGGCTTCCTCGCGGGGTTGTGGCTGGCGCCGGTGGTGGAGCAGATCGTCCCGGGGCTCTTCCTGGCCCCCCTCGTCGCTCCCGTGTGCATCCTGGCCGCGCTGCTGCTGTGGCGCCTGATACCCCTGCCGAGGCGCGGGCGGTTCAGAGCGGGGACGGAGCTGGTCCTGCTCGTTCCCGTCGTCGCCGCTGCGATGTGGGTGTCCTTCCTGCTCGGCGGGGTGATCGAGGCCCGGCTTCTCGGCGGCGACTATCGTGGCTGGCTGCTCTCGGCCCTCGGCCTCACCTACGACCAGCGCAACTCGCTGGTGGTGGGCGTCGCCATGGGGTTCGCGGTGATTCCCATCATCTTCACGATCGCCGAGGACTCGCTC
>CAZWXA010000429.1:0-3693 GCA_964637755.1 uncultured bacterium
CTTCTTCAACGCCTTCGTCATGGCTGAACCTCCAGCCTGGATGGTACCAACCCTTCACCGCAAGATGCCACACCCACTGCTGGCCGGCACTCTTTTCGCCCTGGACGTTCTCGAGCTTCGACGGCCGTCGATCGGCGCGCCCTGATGTCGCAGAACCTACTGGAACAGTGAGTGTTTCTTGGTTTCGCGACAGAAACTGTCTAGACACCTATCGGGCGGGGACTGTCCGCCCGGCCCGCCGGCCGTGCCCCGCCCGCCACCGGGGAGTGGGCCCCCCGGACGCGCGGCCCCGGTCATGACGGGAGATCATGGGCGCCACGCGCGGCGGTCGGGCGTAGAATGGCGCGGAGTGCTCGGGATGCGGCATCTGCTGGTGTGCCCGGACGATTTTCTCTTCCGCCTGCTGCGCGGCGCGCAGACGCCGGGCGCTCCGCCGCTCTACGTCGTGGAGGATCGCGGAGTGCGCGCGCGGATGGCCCGCCGGGGCGTGGCCGCGATGGCCGGCAACCTCGAGGATCCCGCGCTCTATCGCCGGGCGTTCCGGACGGGCCGCGAGGCGGCGCTGGTCGCGGTCCCCCTCCCGCGCCGCGACCGGGTCCTCGAGGCGCTGCGAACAGCGGCCCCGCAGGCCCCGCTGGTCGTCCTGAAGGACGACGACCGGGCGCTCGAGCCGGCCGTGAACGGCGCGACCACGCTCGCGGCCGCCGCGATCGCCGAGCGCGTGGTGCAGCCCGAGCTGGAGCGGGCCGTCCTCCGGGCCCGGGTCGACCGCCTGCGGGCGCATTTCGCACCGGCGGAGCGGCTGCTGATCATCATGCAGGACGACCCCGATCCCGACGCGATCGCCTCGGCGCTGGCGCTCCGGGCCGTGCTTGGTCGCAACAAGGTCTCCGGCCCCATCGCGACGTTCGGTGGGGTGACCCGCCCGGAAAACCTGGCCATGATCCGGATCCTGGAGATCGACGTCGAGGAGATCCAGGCGCGCGCGATCGACGACTACGACATGATCGCGATGGTGGACGTGCAGCCGAGCTTCTTCGAGGAGCGCTTCGGCGCCGTCGACCTCGTCATCGACCATCATCCGGAGGAGACGCCGGTCCGCGCCCACATCAAGGACGTGCGCCCGTCGTACGGGGCCACGTCGACCATCATGACCGAGTACCTGCGCGCGGCCGAGGTGAAGATCACCCAGAAGCTCGCGACGGCGCTCCTGTACGGCATCAAGTCCGACACGCTCCACCTCGAGCGCGGCGGAACGAGGGCCGACATGGACGCGTTCGCCTTCCTCTACCTGCTGGCCAATCACAACGCGCTCCGCCGGATCGAGCGCCCGGAGCTGCCCAACGAGGCCCTCGAGGTGCTCGCTCAGGGTATCGCGCACCGGCAGCTCCTCCAGGGCGTCCTCTTCTCGCACCTCGGCCCCGTCGCGCATGTCGACCTGATCCCCCACTTCGCCGACTTCTTCCTGCAGGTCCAGGGCGTGGAGTGGTCGGTGGTCTCGGGCGTCGTGGGCGGCGAGGCGCACATCTCCGTACGGAACGTCGGGTACATCCGGAGCGCGGGCGAGGTCGTGCGAGCGGCCTTCGGGGACCTCGGCAGCGCCGGCGGCCACCGCACGATGGCCAAGGCCGTGATCCGCCTCAGAGAGTGGCACGCCGACGGCGGCGAGGCTTCGGCGGACACAATCCGTCGCGGCATCATGGAACGCTTCCTCCGCGCCCTCCGGGGTTGACCCGCGTGCGCGGCGCGCGCGCGGCACGCAGCCGAGATCCCGGCGGGACACGGGTGCTGTCGTTCGAGCCGGGCGGCGCCGGCACTCGCCGGCGAGCCCGCCGCGCGGCGAGGCCCGAGCCGGCCCGGCCCGGATGCCGGTGCCCGGTAAGGAGTAGCGCATGGCATACCTGATCGTGGCGATCGCGGCCGTCGCGGTCGCGGTCTTCACGATGCAGAACACGGACCGCGTCACGGTGACCTTGCTCCTCTGGCAGGTCGGGCAGGTGCCCCTGGCCGCGGTCGTGCTCTTCTCGCTCGGCACCGGCATCGTCCTGGCCGGGGTTCCGCTGTGGCTCCAGCGGTGGCGCCTCCGGAGCCGGGTGCGCTCGCTCGAGTCGCGCCTGGCACGCGCCGCCGAGGCGCCGCCCCCGCCGAAGCCCCCGGAAGGCCTGCCGACCCTCGGGGGGCCGCCGGCCTGATGGAAGAGAACCCGCGCCTGCTCGAGGGCATCAGAAATCTGCTCGAGGACGGCCGCGGAGACCGGATCGCGCAGCTCGTCGAGGACGCGCACCCGGCCGACCTGTCGAACCTCCTGCGCGAGCTGACCGTTCCCCAGCAGGTCTCGGTCTTCCGGCTCCTGGACCGGGAGCGCGCGGGCGCGGTGCTGTCGGAGCTCGACGATCAGACGCTGCTCGACCTGGTCCGCGCCCTCGACGAGGTCGAGGTCTCCAGGATCCTGGATCAGATGCCGGCGGATCACGCGGCGGAAGTCGTGGACGAGCTTCCCGAGGAACAGGCCGAGAAGCTCCTGGACCTGATGAAGGAGGAGAAGTCCGAGGAGGTCCAGGAGCTCCTCGAGTACCCGGACCAGACGGCCGGCCGTCTCATGTCGCCGGACTTCGTGGCCGTGCACGAGTCGACGACCGTCGGCCAGGCGATCGAGCACATCCGGAAGTCGGCGTCGCAGGAGCGCTCCTTCGAGCTGTACGTGGTCGACGACCACGAGCACCTCGTCGGGATCGTGCCCCCGCGGCGCCTCCTGACGGCCGATCCCGGCACGCAGGTCCGCGCGATCCTGGAAGACGACGTCGTCACGGTGGGCCCGCTGATGGACCAGGAGGAGGTGGCGCGCATCACGGCCAAGTACGATCTCGCGGCGGTGCCGGTGGTCGACGAGAAGGGGCGGCTCCTCGGCACCGTGAGCGTGGAGGACGTCATCGACATCATGGGCGAGGAGGCCTCGGAGGACATCTTCCGCATGGCGGGCTCGGACGCCGCGGAGCTCGAGCGCCGCCCCCCCGGCCGCATCGCGCTGATGCGCCTGCCGTGGGTCCTGGCCACGCTGGCGATCGAGCTCGCCGCCGGCGTCGTCATCCACCACTTCGACGAGACGCTGAGCCGGGTGATCCTGCTCGCGTCGTTCATGCCCGTCATCCAGGCCATCTCGGGCAACACGGGTCTGCAGTCCGTCACCATGATCGTGCGGGGGCTCGCCACCGGCCACGTGCAGCTCGCGCGCTGGTGGCAGCCCCTCTGGCGCCAGATCCAGACGTCCAGCATCCTGGGCGGGGTGTGCGGGGTCGTGGTCGGCGTGGTCGGCTACATGTGGCACGGCACGCTGGCCTTCGGCCTGACCGTCGCCTCCTCGATGTTCATCTCGGTCAACCTGTCTGGCCTGGCCGGCACCGGCATCCCGATGATCTCCAAGCACCTCGGCTTCGATCCGGCGCTCACCGCCGGCCCCTTCGAGACGGCGTTCCAGGACCTCGTCGGGGTGTCGATCTTCCTCGCGCTGGCGACCTCCCTCCTCCACTGGCTGACGTAACCGCGCCGCGGGCCGAAGAGCCGCGCGGCGCCCCTTCCGACCGGAAGCGCGGGATGACCCGGCCCGAGTGCGCTGGCGCCGCACGCGTACGCGCGGCCAGGCACGTACGACGTCGAGGGCTCCGGCATCGACGAGGTCTCGGTGCTCACAGTCAA
>CAZWXA010000430.1:0-3667 GCA_964637755.1 uncultured bacterium
CCACCGGGCGAGCGTCTCGGGCTCGCTCGTCGGCAGGTTCGCCTTCATCGGGAAGCCGGTGCGCGGCAGGTTGACGGTCTCTTTCCACTCGGGCATGGGTATCCGTCGATCTTATAACGGAACGACGGCCACACCGGCGGAAGGCAGTCGACGGCCCGCTTCCGCGGTATGCTGACACGCTGATGCCGGAGCTCCCCGAGGTCGAGGTGGGGCGACTGATCGCCCAGCGCGTGGCGGTGGGCCGCACCGTCCGGGGCGTACGCTGCGCCGACGATCGCATCGTCTTCGACGGCCTCACTCCCACGCGCCTGCGGCGAGCGCTCCTGGGCAGGCGGGTGCAGGCCGTGCGGCGGCACGGCAAACACCTCTGGTTCGAGCTGGACCGGCGGCCCTGGCCCCTGGTCCACTTCGGGATGACCGGGGGCTTTCACACGCCCGGCGGCCGCAGCGTGACGCTCGTCTCGAGCGGGGATCGCGATCTGGACCGCGCCTGGCCTCCACGTTTCACCAAGCTTCACCTCACGTTCGACGACGGCGGCGAGCTGGTGTTCGCCGATGCCCGGCGACTGGGCCGCGTCCGACTGCGTCGCGATCCCCGGACCGAACCGCCCATCAGCCACCTCGGCTTCGACGCCCTCCGGGAGATTCCCCCGCTCGACCGCTTCCGCGAGCTCCTGCACGGCCGCTCGGCGCCGCTCAAGGCGATGCTCCTGGACCAGTCATTTGCGGCGGGCGTGGGCAACTGGATCGCCGACGAGGTGCTGTATCAGGCGCGCCTCGACCCGCGCCGTCGCGCTCACTCGCTCACCCGAGCGGAAGCGGCGCGCTTGCGAGAGCGGCTCCGTTCGGTGGTCGCCTTCTCGGTGCGCGTGCGCTCGGACAGCGACCGATATCCACGAGCGTGGCTCTTCCACTACCGGTGGGGAAAGCGGGCCGATGCGGTCACGGCCCGCGGCGAGACGATCCGCTACCTCACGGTGGGAGGCCGCACGACCGCCTGGGTTCCGACCGTCCAGCGCTGACGAGCCGCCACCGACAGCGGCCGGCGCCCATCATCTCACCGTCGCCCGCCCCTGCTTCTCCGGGGTCGCGAGGTGATCAGCACAGGTCAGCGCGAGGAGCGGATCCCCCCGGCGGACAGGATCTGCCCGCACCGCCGGGGTATGCTTCGATCCGACGTATCGTCATGACCGCGGTTCGCCGGCCCGCGAGACGATCCGATCGCGGCCCCGCCCACGGTGAACCGGATCACCGTGACTTTTTCAGTTGTCCCTGCCTCCGGCCTCGGCTATTGTCCCCAGCGTGGGAGGCCGCCGCATCCGCGCCGGATCACCGCTATCTCTTCGCAAAACTGTACGGATCAGGGTACGCTGAGCCTGTGAACACAAGCGCGGGAGGTGGCATGGACGACCGGGCCGAGCTCCTTCAGATCCTGGTGAAGAACTCGCTGGTGTGGGGGAAGTTCACCCTCGCTTCCGGGCGAGAGAGTGACTACTACTTCGACTGCAAACTCACCACGTATGGCTCGCCTCGCGGGCGCGAACTCGCCTGTCGGATCATGTATCAGCGCCTGTTGGCTGACCAGACCCAGGTGGACGCTCTCGGCGGCCTCACGCTGGGCGCGGCGCCCCTCGTGGTCGGCGTCTCACAACTGGCATGGCAGTACGGCCGGGAACTCCCCACCTTCGTCGTCCGCAAGGAACCCAAGCCCCACGGCCGGCAACGACTGATCGAGGGACCGATCGAGCCCGGATGGAAGGTGGCCATCCTCGACGATGTCATGACGACTGGAGGCTCGGTACTCCAAACCGTAAAGGCCGTTCACGATGCTGGCGCCGAAGTGGCTCGGATCATCATCCTGGTCGATCGCGAGGAGGGTGGGGCGGAACGGCTCCAGAGCTATCACTGGGAGCGGATCTACTCCTTCAAGGAGTTCGTCCCGGAGTGACACCGGAGGAGGCCGACCTCCTCCGAGAGTCACTGCGCCTTGAAGCCCCAAAATTTCACAGCGACGTCTTCCGACTGCTCCTCGCGCTGGAGGAGATCGATCCGTTCCCAGCACCGTTCGCCCTGATTCGGTCTGTCCTTCAGGGGTTGATGGAGCGCTTTGAGGGCGAGCCTGTCCCCGTCGAGCTCTGGCAAAGGGTCCAACGACACCTCGTTCGTCCGTTCAACCGGTTGATCGATGCCCACGTCCAGGGCGATCCTGGGTCCATCATGACCGAGATGAACGCGGTCGCTGGCCAGTGGGCAATGCTGCGAACAGAGCTCCGGCCGTAGCGAGCCAGGGGCCGTCAGCTTCCAGCTCGAGGTGGACTCGGTAAGGGTCGTGGGGCCCGGCGTCACAGCGGCGCGTGGTCTTGGTGGCAACTCCGGGGCCACGGGGCTCCCTGCGAGCGAGCGTCAGCGGTCGACCCAGGCGGCGAGGAGACGCCCGCCGTAGTCGTTGCCGTAGTTGGGGCCGTAGTTCTTGAGGGCGCCGTCCCAGACCGCGATGGCCGTCCCCGACGGAAGCTCGACGTAGTACTGCTGGCTCGCCAGGTAGCGTTGCAGCGCGTGGATGATCTCGCGGCGCTTCGCCACGTCGCGCGTGCGGCGCTGGCGGGCGACGAGGTCCGTCACCACCGGGTCGCTGACGTGGCTCTGGTTCCTCGGCTCGCCGGGCGTGTACTTGCCGACGAGGTAGTTGTGGGGCTCGAAGAAGGTGGTGAACGGCCCCAGCAGCATCGACTCGAACCGCCCGTAGAAGCAGGAAGCGATGTACGCGCCGTACTCCTTCTGGTCGAGCTTCGCGCCGATCCCCACGTCCTTCAGGTGCTTCAGGATGAGCTGCATCGTGTCCACCATGACCGTCGACCCGTAGGTGGTGAAGCACACGCTGGCCGGCAGCCCGCTCGCGTGGCCCGCGGCCGCCAGCAGGCGCCGGGCCTCGGCGGGGTCGTGACGGTAGTACCGGGCGCCCTCACCGAGCTGGGCCACCGGCAGCGACCAGTCCTTGAGGAACGCGTTCACCGGCGGATTCAGCGCGCCGACGCCCTCCTGGACGGCGTCGAGCAGGCCCTGGCGGTCGATGGCCAGGGCCACCGCGCGGCGCACGCGGACGTCGTTGAACGGCGGCCGATCGGCGCGCATGGCCAGGTGCATCTGGATGCTCGAGGTGAACTCCCGCGTGCGGAGGCCTGGCCGACGCTGCCGCGCGCTGTCCTCGATCTGCACCCAGTCCGTCCGGTTGATGATGCCCGGCGTCTCCCAGCCGAGGTCGTACTTGCCGGCGAGGAAGGCGCTGACGCGCGAGGCGTTGTCCTCGTCCACCACCAGCTCCACGCGGTCGAGGTAGGGCAGGCCGGCGAGGAAGTAGTTCGGGTTGCGCACCAGCGTGATCCCCTGGTTCGGCCGGTAGTCGAAGTGCGGCGGGTCCCACGCGCGAATGGTCACCGTGCCCCCGCGCTTCGGCGACTGGGCGCGGGCGCCGGTCGGCCCGAGCGCGGCGCCAGCCAGAGTGAGACTGCCGAGGGCGAGGACGTCACGACGGCTCAGGTCCATGAACGGCCTCCTCTTCGAGCCCCGCCCGCCACGCCGGTCTCGTGCAGCAGACGACGGCGCGGACCGGCGTTGCGCACGTTGTACACCATAGTGTCGACCCCGGTCAGCCCGCGTCCGCAGAGAG
>CAZWXA010000431.1:0-3665 GCA_964637755.1 uncultured bacterium
CCGACCACGAAGAGCACGTCGGCCTGGCGGGGCGAGAACCGGGTGAGACCTGCGCCGAAGCGGTCGATGTCGTAGTGCGACGCGGCCGTCGCCATGAACTCCATGCCGCAGCACGCGGTGACGAATGGGTACTGGAAGATCGAGTACTTCCGGGCCCAGCCGAGCGCCTCGTCGAGCTTCCCGGTGAAGAAGGCGCCTACTCCCATTCGAGCCCGCCCTTGCGCCAGATGTACAGGAACCCGAGCATCAGGATGCCGAGGAACACGACCATCTCCGCGAAGCCGAACCAGCCGAGCCGCCGGTACAGCACCGCCCACGGCCAGAGGAACATCAGCTCGATGTCGATGAGGATGAAGAGGATCGCGGTGGTCGAGAACTTGATCGCGAAGCGGCCCTCGGGCAGCGCGATCGGGTCCATGCCGCACTCGAACGGCTCGAGCTTGATCGGCGTCACGCGCCGCGGCGCGAGGAGGCGCGGGAGGGAGAGGAGAGCGCCCACGACGGCCGCGGCGAACCCGAACACCATGAGGAGCGGCAGGTACTCCATCGTCCTCTACCGGGCCGCTGAACCAGGTCCGTCGGCGGCGCGGATCGCGGCACCGTTCACCTGCTGGACCTGCCGCTTCGCGTGGTACGAGCTCCGCACGAGTGGCCCGGACTCGACGTGGGCAAACCCGAGACCTCGCCCGGCCTCCGCGAGCTCGGCGAACTCGTCGGGGTGGTAGTAGCGGGCGACCGGCAGGTGCTGCGCCGACGGCCGCAGGTACTGGCCGAGGGTGAGGATCCGGACATCGACCTCGCGCAGATCGCGCATCGTCGCCACCAGCTCGTCCCGCGTCTCGCCGAGACCCAGGATGAGGCCCGACTTCGTCAGGAGCTCCGGCGCCGCCGCCCGGGCCCGCCGGAAGAGGCCGAGGGCGCGCTCGTAGCGCCCGCCGTGTCGCGCGACCTTGTAGAGGCGCGGCACGGTCTCCGTGTTGTGGTTGAGGATGTCCGGGCTCGCCGCGATCACCGTCCGCAGTGCCTCCGCCGACCCCTGGAAGTCGGGAATGAGCACCTCCACCTGGCACCCGGGCCGCTCCCGGCGGATGGCGCGGATCGTGGCCGCGAAGTGCGCGGCACCCCCGTCGGCGAGATCGTCGCGGTTCACGGACGTGATCACGACGTGCTCGAGGGCGAGCGTCGCCACCGCGCGTCCGACCCGCTCGGGCTCCTCGCGGTCCTCCCAGACCGGGCGACCGTGCGAGACCGCGCAGTAGCCGCAGTTCCGCGTGCAGACGTCGCCGAGGATCATGAAGGTCGCGGTCCCGTCCTCCCAGCACTCGCCGATGTTCGGGCAGTGCGCCTCCTCGCAGACGGTGTGCAGGGTCGCGGCCCGTATCAGGGTCTTGAGCCTGACGTACGTCGCGCCCCCCGGAGCCCGGACCTTCAGCCAGCCGGGCTTGCGCCCGTCGGCCGCGGGCACCTCCTGGAGCAGCGGAAGTGAAATGGTCATGAAGGGTGGAGCTTCCGCCCCGGCAAAGTATCGCACACGCTTTCACAAGCGTCGAGCGCCGCCCACCCCCGGACGGCGCCGACTACTTCTTCGAGATGAGCCAGTGGCCGATCGCGAGGTGCGGAAGCCCGGACCGCTCGAAGGTGTCGAGGGCGTCCTCCGCGGAGCAGACGAGCGGCTCCCCGTGCAGGTTGAAGGACGTGTTCAGGACGGCGCCGATGCCGGTCCGGCGCTCGAACTCCCGGATCACGCGGTGGTAGTGAGGGTTCCACGCCTCGTCGAGGATGTGCGCCCGGGCGGTCCCGTCGTGCGGGTGCACCGCCGCGATGATCTCGTCGCGCCGCTTGGGGTTCGTCGGGAACGCCAGCATCATGTAGGGCGACCCGAGGCCTTTCGGGTTGACCAGGTAGTCCGCCTCGCGCTCCCGCAACACGGATGGCGCAAACGGCATCCAGAAGTCTCGGTTCTTGATCATCCGGTTGATCAGGCCCACGACCCGGTGGTCCGACGGGTTGGCCAGGATCGAGCGGTTGCCGAGGGCGCGCGCGCCGAACTCCATGCGCCCCGCGCAGCGCGCCACCACGCCGTCCGAGACGAGCAGCTCCGCGATCTTCTCCTCGATCCTCGCGTGCTCGCTCACCCGGTGCCGTGACGCCAGATCGCGCGATCTGATGAGCGCGTCGACCGCGCCGGCGTCGAGGTCGGGGCCGAGATACGCGGGGCCGAACGGCCGCGGTTCGGGCGGGACGGCGGCCCGGGAGCAGAGATCGAGGTAGCCGAGGTAGGCCGCCCCGGCGGCGTTCGACTCGTCGCCGCAGGAGGGAAACACGAAGAGGTCCCGGACCCAGTCCTCGGCGGCCAGGAGCATGTTCGCCTTGACGTTCATGAACACGCCCCCGCCGAGGGCGACGCGCTCGCCGCCGTGGCGCGAGCGCATGAGCCGGGCCCAGCGTGCCAGCGTTTCCTCGAGCATCCGCTGGGCCCCGCCCGCGATGGCGTCGAAGCGCAGGCCGAGGGTCGCCTCGAGGAGGAGCCGGTAGCGCGGGCCGCGCCGCGTCCAGGCGAAGCGACAGGGGTCTTCCTCCACCAGGTCGAAGACCTGGCGAAGCGCGGACGCCGCGTGCTCGGCGGAGGCGGCGGACGCGTAGGGCGCCAGCCCCATCACCTTGTACTCGTGCTCTCCGGCCTTCATGCCGAGCAGGAGGGTCACGAACGAATAGAAGGACCCGAGGGACCCCGGCGCGCTCTTCGTCGCCTCGTGCCGCGTCAGCCCCGTCCCCCGGCCCGTGGAAGCGGTCGCGCACAGCCCGTCGCCGGAGTTGTCGTTCGTGAGCACCAGCGCCGGCTCGCCCGCGAACGGCGAGCCCAGGTAGGCGGCGGCGGCATGACAGGCGTGGTGGTCGAAGGTAGCGACGCGATCGACGGAGATGCCGAGGTGGCTCGTCACGGCCTCGAGGCGCTCCCCCCGCGAGAGCCGAACCTTGCCGCGCGTCGCCGTCGCCAGCCCGAGCTTCGCGCCGAGCCGGCGCGCCCGCGCGCCGACCCCACGGCGCCCCGCGTCGAGGCGGACGCCGTAATACTCGCGGACGTAGGCGGCGTCGTGCATCACCCGGTTCATCCACTCCCGCGAGAACGCCTCGCGACCGGCGAGCGCCACGAGGTCGATGCGGGACGGTGCGAGCCCGCACTGGCGCAGCAGCGAATCCACGGCTCGCCGCGGGTACCCGGCGTCGTTCTTCAGGCGCGTGAACCGCTCCTCGGACGCGCACCCCACGATCTCGCCGTCCCGGAGGAGCGCGGCCGTCGCGCAGTGGGTCTCGCTGATGCCGAGGACGATCATGGCCGGATCATCTTAGCAGGAGGCCCGCCGCGGGCATTCTTCCGTGCCCCGGGCCTCGATCATCCCTCCCCGCGCGGGTCCGCTCCCTCCCCGCCCCGGTGAGGAGGCTCCGCCCCGGGGTCACGCCGGATGACGCTGATCGCGCCGTTCTCCTCGAGCACCGCCACGCGCACGTTCGCGGGGTCCAGCACGCCGTTCCGGCGGAGCGCGGCGCGGAGTTCTTCCAGCGTGATGCGCTCGCGCCGCAGGTTCGCCTCGAGGATCCGCCCGTTGTGGATCAGCAAGGTCGGCTCGGGCTCGAGGACCCTGCGGACGCCCTTGAAGCGGTAC
>CAZWXA010000432.1:0-3601 GCA_964637755.1 uncultured bacterium
TCGATCTCTTCAGCGGCGGGCGATTCCTCTTCGGCATCGGCGCGGGCTGGCTGCGGGAGGAGACGCAGATCATGGGCGGGGACTTCGACCATCGCTGGACGCAGGTGCGGGAGTCGGTCCTGGCCATGAAGGAGCTGTGGACCAAGCCCGAGGCCGAGTTCCACGGCCGGTACTACGACTTCCCGCCGGTCCGGTCCTACCCGAAGCCGGCGCAGAGGCCGCACCCGCCGGTGCTCCTCGGCGGGTCCGCGAAGAACGTGCTCCAGCGGGTCGTGGCGTGGGGCGACGGCTGGCTGCCGATTCAGGTCACGCCGGAGCAGCTCCGCGAGAGCCGGGCGACGCTCGACCGGCTCGCGAAGGACGCGGGCCGCGACCCCTCCACCATCACCATCTCGGTCCATGGTCAGCCGGCCGACCGCGACCTGATCAGGCGGCTCCACGACGCGGGCGCGAACCGCGTCATCGTGCGGCCGCCCACGGTCAACACGGAGCCGGAGATGGCGGCAGCGCTCACGCGCATCGCCGAGGCCGTTCTGCGGTAGTCGCGAGACGTCGTCGAGCATGGCTCGCCGCCCGATCGCGGTCGCGATGACGAGGCCCGAGACCAACACGTTCTCGCCGGCGCCGACGCCGCTCGCGTCGTCCCGGCCACGGCGCCGACCACGATTGTGCCGAGAAACGACCTTGACCGCTCCTGCAGCAACCGCACATGATCGGGGTGAGGTGAAACGCGGTTCCAGGTCACAGGGAGAGAAGATACACGCTCTTGCGGTGTACTCTCTCGGTGCCGGGCGAGTCGACCGCGCGCTCGAGCCAGGGGAGGCCGAAAGGGACAGCGCATGAGATTGAGTCTGGCCTACGAGATGCAGCGGCCGATGGTCGACGACCACGCGGTCATCGAAGAGACGCTCCAGCAGTGCGTGCTGGCCGACGAGATGGGATTCGACACGGTCTGGTTCGTGGAACACCACTTCCTCACGAGCTTCTCGATGTCGCCCTGCCCGGAGGTCATCTTCGGGGCGCTGAGTCGCCTGACCAAGCGCATCCGTCTGGGATTCGGCGTCGTGATCCTGCCGTACCATCATCCCGTCCGCGTGGCCGAGCGCGTGGCGATGGTCGATCACCTGTCCGGCGGGCGCGTCGAGTTCGGCACCGGACGCTCGGCGCCGTACGAGCAGATCGGGATGGGGATCGATCCACGCAACACGCGCGCCATGTGGGAGGAGTCCCTCCGCATGATTCCACGGATCTGGGAGGACGGCCTGTTCTCGTGGGAGGGCCAGTTCTGGAACGTCCCTCCGCGCGAGGTGCGTCCCAAGCCCTATCAGAAGCCGCACCCGCCCATCTGGGTGGCCGCGTTGCAGCCGGCGACGTACCAACTGGCCGCCGACCTGGGCATTGGCGTGATGGCGCTCAGTGTGGCCGCGCCGTCGTATCTCGCCCCGCACATCAAGGAGTACAAGGAGCGAGTGCGCCACGCGAAGCCGGTGGGCAAGCGCATCAACGACCAGTGGCTGAGCTCCACCATGGGCTTCTGCGACCGGGACAACACGGCCGCCCGCGAACTCGCGGCCAAGTCGCTGCGAACCTTCTTCGGACCGGATCGGCCCTACCTGAAGGATCAGACGCACCTCTACGAGCAGCTCGTCGATTCCTGGGGAGGCGTGCCGGAGCACTTGAAGGCGAACTTCTCTCGCTACCTCAAGACGGAAGGGACCGCCGGCGCGCCCGAGGTGGATCTCTCCGGCGGCTCCGGGCAGATCGCGGCGGCCCTCTGGAATCAGATCGACGCCGACACCCTGGTCGACCGCGGCGTGCTCGTGGCCGGCGATCCGGACAGCTGTCTCAGGACCATCGGTATCCACGAGGACGCGGGCGTCGACGAGCTGCAGTTCCTCATGGCGACCGAGACGGTCCCCCACGAGAAGGTGATGTCGTCCATCGAGCTCTTCGGCAAGTGCGTCATCCCCGAATTGAAGAGAACGACGCGCCGCGCGCCGTCAGGAGAGGCGGCGGCCAGGTGACTCCGCGAACAGCTCCGGGCCCCACGACCGGTGCGCGGCGGAGCCGGGGCCGCCCCGGGGCCCCTGGGAGACTGACGCGATCATGACGGAAGAGCGCGAGATGCCGCCGTCCGAGGACTTCGCCGCGCTGTTCGCGGGCCAGGAGACCGGGCCGGCCCTGGAGGTCGGTGAGGTCGTGAAGGGGCGCGTCGTCCACATCGCGGCCGAGAACGTCTTCGTGGACGTTGGCGGCAAGGGCGAGGCCTGGATCGACCGTGCCGAGCTGATCGACGAGGACGGGCGGCTGCGCGTCGCCGTCGGAGACGAGCTCGAGGCCGTCGTCGTATCGACGCGGGACGAGGTGCGCCTCTCGTTCAAGCTCCAGCGCGGGGCGCATGCCCGGCAGGCGCTCGCGGTGGCGGCGACGAGCGGCATCCCGGTGGAGGGCAAGGTCGCGGCCGTCATCAAGGGCGGGTACGAGGTGACGGTGGGCGGCCTGCGAGCCTTCTGCCCGTTCTCGCAGATGGACGTCCGTCGCGTGGAGGCGGCCGAGGACTACGTGGGCCGCGTCCTCGAGTTCCGCATCACCCGGTACGAAGAGAAGGGCCGGAACATCGTCCTCTCCCGCCGCCAGCTCCTCGAGGAAAGCGCGGCCAGGGCCGCGGAGGAGACGTGGCAGAAGCTCGTCCCGGGCGCCGTGGTCCCCGGCATCGTGGCCGCGCTGGCGGACTTCGGCGCATTCGTCGACCTCGGCGGCGTGCAAGGCCTGGTGCCGGTCTCCGAGATCTCCCACTCCCGCGTCGGCCATCCGGCCGATCGGCTCCGCGTGGGCGAGCCGGTGACGGTGAAAGTGCTGAAGATCGACAAGGACAAGGGAAGGATCTCGCTGAGCCTGAAGGCGCTCGACGGCGACCCGTGGGCGGTGGTGCCCGGACGGCTGCGCGAGCGCCAGGTGGTCCGTGGTCGCGTGGCGCGCGTCACGGACTTCGGCGTCTTCGTCGAGCTCCTGCCCGGCGTGGACGGTCTCCTGCACGTCAGCGAGATTCCGCGGAGTCGCCAGGGAGCCATGCGAGAGGCGGCGGCCGCCGGCGCCGACCTCACCGTGATGATCGTCAGCATCGATAGCGACAAGCGCCGCATCGCGCTGGCGCTGGCGCCGGAGGACGCCGGGCCCGGCGATCAGGTCGAGTCGAGCGTCTCGATCGGCGCGCTGCTGACCGGCTCGGTGGAGCGGACGGAGCCGTTCGGCGTCTTCGTCCGACTCGGCCCCGGGCAGACCGGCCTGATCCCCGGCGCCGAGATGGGGACCGGGCCCGGCGCGGACCACCGCAAGGCCTTCCCGGTCGGGACCGAGATCAAGGTCCTCGTCGTCGCCATCGAGGAGGGCGGCCGGCGCATCCGGCTCTCGCACGCGAAGGCGCTGGCGCAGGAGGAACGGGCCGAGACCCAGACCTACCTCCGGGACGCCACGAAGCAGGGCGACGGGTTCGGACTGACGCTCGGAGAGCGGCTCCGGCAGGCCCGCAGACCCTGAGCGGCGCGAGTCGCGCTGACACGCTCACCCCTCGCGGTCGCTCTGCCCCACGAACCAGCTCGCG
>CAZWXA010000433.1:0-3600 GCA_964637755.1 uncultured bacterium
TCGACGGCGTGACGCGGACGACCACCTGCATCGCGGTCTCGGTCGGGCGCGACCGCTGACGCTCGCCTGGCCGCGGGGCACGGGGCCCGCTCCGGCGCGCTCCGATCCCTCCCGCTAGGCCGGATTATTCATGAACGGCGGCAACCGGGACCGGACGGGTGGCGCGGCGGGCGGGGCGCCCCATGAGGCGAGCCGGGGGACCCCACACCGGGCGGGGTGGCGAGCCGAATGGGGCTGCCCGCCGCGACAGGACCCGTCCGCCTCTCGGGTGATCCGTTCATGAATGGTCCGGGCTAGGCCGGCGTCGATGCGCGTCCTCGTCACCGGCGGCACCCAGTTCGTCAGCCTCCATGTCGTTCGCGCCCTCCTGCGCGACGGCCACCGGGTCACGACCCTGACCCGGGGGCGCCGCCCGGACCGGGTGCCGGCCGGCGCGGAGACGATCGTCGCGGATCGAAAGGATCACGGGGCGCTCGGGCGTGCGCTGTCCGGCGGGCGGTTCGAGGCCGTCCTCGACGTCAGCTATGCGCCGACGACGGGGCCGGACGTCGCCGCCCTGCTCGACGCGCTCGGCCCGCGGCTCCAGCACGCGATCTTCGTGTCCACGGGCCGCGTCTACGATCACGCGCTCCCCGTTCCGTTCGGCGAGGAGACGCCGCGAAGCCTCTACTGGGGCGAGTACGCGAGGAACAAGATCGACGGCGAGGACGTGCTCATCGCGCGCCACGACCGCGACGGGCTCCCGGTCACCATCGTGCGGCCCACCCACGTGATGGGTCCGCTCAACACGCGCGACAACGAGACCTTCCTCTTCGACAGGGTCCTGCGCGGGCGGCCGGTGCTCGTTCCCGGGGGCGGCGGCTGGCTCCGTCAGTTCGGGCACGTCGCCGACCTCGCCGACGCGATGGCGGCCATGCTCGGCGATGCGCGGGCCGCCGGACGGGCATACAACGTCACCGGCGAGGAAGCGATCACGCAGGTCGGGTTCGCCGAGCTGATCGCCGAGGTCGCCGGCCGACCGGTGACGCTCGTCCCGTTCGACCCGTCGCTGCTCGCCCGGGTGCCCGCGGGGTCGGTCTTCGGGCAGAACCTCACGTACGACTGTCACGCGGTGTACACGACGACGCGGCTCCGGGGTGAGCTGGGGGTGCGGCCTCGCTACAGCTTGGTCTCGGCGCTGAAACACACCTATGAGTGGTATATCGACGAGGGGCTGGACCGCCGCGCCGTCGACTTCGCCACCGAGGACGCGCTGCTCGACCTGCTGCGCCCGTGACGCTCGGCCCGGTTCTCGTCTACTACCCCGACCCGGACGAGGCCCGCGCGTACGCGGGCTTCGTCCGCCCGCCCCGCGGCACAACCATTCGGTGCTGCGACAATCCAGACGACGCGGCGGCCGCCATCGGCGACACGGAGATCCTCTACGCCTGGGGGTTCCCGGCCAGGCTGCTGGCCCGGGCCCCACGCCTGCGATGGGTGCAGGTGATGGGCGCGGGAGTCGACCGGTTCCTCGTCCCGGAGCTGCCCGTCGGCGTCGTCCTCACCCGGGCGCCCGTGTTCGGGCCGTGGATGGTGGAGTACGTGTTCGGCTGGTGCGGCTGGGTCTCGCAGAAGATGGAGACCTACCGCCAGGCCCAGCGCGGACATCGCTGGATCGCAACCGTTCCGGATCGGCTTCGGGGCAGGACACTCACGATCGTGGGGCTCGGGGCGATCGGCCGGGCCTTGGCACGGGCGTCCCGGACCTTCGGGATGCGCGTCGTCGGCGTGAGCCGGAGCGGCCGGCGCGTCGGGCACGTCGACCGCGTCTACCGCACCGCCGATCTGCGGCGGGCGCTGGGCATGGCCGACTTCCTGGTGCTCGCGCTCCCCCTCACCCCCGACACCCGGGGCCTCATCGGCGAGCGGGAACTCGCCGCGCTCCCTCCGAGCGCCTGGCTCGTGAACATCGCCCGCGGTCCCGTTGTCCGCGAACAGGCGCTCGTGGAGGCGCTCCGCGCCGGACGCCTCGCCGGGGCCATTCTCGACGTGTTCGACGAGGAGCCGCTTCCCCCGGCCCATCCGCTGTGGGACCTCCCGAACGTCGTGGTCACGCCCCACGTGTCCGGACCGAGCACACCGGCCGAGATCGGCTCAATCTTCAACGACAACGTCCGCCGATACGCTTCGTCACGGCGGCTCGCCCACGTGGTCGATCGCCGTCGCGGCTACTGAGCGGGCGTGGCGGACTCGACGTCCGCGGCACCGGTGGGGGGTGTCGGAGAGGAGCGGCGCTGGCTCCCCCCGCCGTCGAGCGCCGGGAAGTCGCCGGGCCTACGAGGCCTTCGGTGGCCGGCCTCTCCGTTTCGGCGCTGCTCCCGCGCCCTCGGTCTCCGGCGGCCGGCCCCGCCGCTTCGGCGTGACCGGGGCCTCGAGCGCCTTGGGTGGGCGGCCCCGCCGCCGCGGCATCGCCGTGCCCGGGGCCGTCGCCTTCGGCCGGCGGCCCCGGCGCTTCAGCAGCTCCGGAGCCGGAGGCGATGTGGAGAGCGGCTCGGCGACGATCACGGCAGGTCGGCCCGGGCGCCGCTCGCGCCGCCGCCGTCCGGTCGCCCGTCCCGACCGCCGCGGCACGACTTCGTAGCCCATCTCCGTGAGAACACGGTTCAGCGAGGAGACGAGCTCCGTTTCCCTTTCCGCGACTGCCTGCTTTTCCGAGAGCAGGGATTCGACCGTCTTCACGAACGCATCCGTTCTTAACGCGGGCATCTGCAGCTCCTTTCGACGACGTGATGTGACGGGCGCTCCCACCGGACATCCGCGTGTCTTCCCAAACCGTTCACGGAAATCATAAATGCAATTGTTCTTTGCCGTCCAGCACGGAAATGACACCCACCGGATCCTGGGCCGGCACGCATCGCATCGTGCCACATCGCATCGTGCGACGGGCACAATTTTTCTCGCGGGCCGGGAATTCCTTCGTCGCGTGTGCGTTTCATTCGATCACATGGCGCCCGGGCGAATTCCGTCATCCGGTGGAACGACTCCGGCGGGAATTCTCGTGCCGCGGTGGCGGCCAGTCGACTCTCCGCGACGAGACCAGCGAGCCGTGACGGAGGCCGGGGACGATCGTGGCGTCGAGGGGCTGCACGAGCCGACCCCTCAGGCGGCGCCATCCGCCCGCCCCCTCTCTCGCTCCGTGATGGCGACCCGACTCTCCGATGGGCGCGCCCCTCAGGCGGGCTCGGTGCCGAGACGGCGTTCAGGGGCTGACGGCGCGCGCGTCGGCCGGACCCCGGGCCTGGCCCCTGCAATAGAGGTGTGCACCGGCCGGACGGAAATGCGACCGAGGAATGCGGGGCGTCCGCAATGTTTCCCGATCCGAATTCGGGCCCGGTCCCACCCGGACGGTCGTGCGGGTCCTTCCCCGTCAGGATCCTCCCCGAGAATGGCGCATTGGCGTGGAGTCCGATGGACGCGCGTTTTCTGTTCCATCGGCAGGAACTCGTGGCCGCGCTCGTCGCCGTGAAGTGTATTTTCTGGTCGTCTCGACGACGACCGAGGACGGGCAAGACAATCTGGTCCCGACGCGCGAAACTGCCGTCGAATTCGGGGCGGTGATTC
>CAZWXA010000434.1:0-2145 GCA_964637755.1 uncultured bacterium
CGGTGCCGGCCGCGCACTTGTCGTTCATGGAGAAGTCGACCACCGAGCCGTCCGGACCCACGCGGATCGCCTTCGTGTCCTGCCCGCCCATGTCGATCACGGTACGGGTCTCCGGAAACAGCGAGTGGGCCCCGCGCGCGTGGCACGTGATCTCGGTGATCTGCGCGTCGCCGAACGTCACCTTGTACCGCCCGTATCCCGTGCCCACGACGTAGGCGACGGCCTCCCGCGGGAAGCCTGCCGCCTCGCAAGCGCGGAGGAACGCGTTCTCGCCGGCGCGGGTGACGTTCGCGCCGGTGGCGATCAGCGATCGCGCGACGATCCCGCCCGCCTCGTCGACGATCACTGCCTTGGTCTGCGTGGAGCCGACGTCCACTCCCGCGCCGAAGATCATGCTGGCCTCCTCCGTGAAGTCTCGCTTCCGCGGTCAGCCGCGACGCGCTTCCCCGCCCACCCGGGCTGGCCCCCCGCAGGGTCTCGACCGGCCCCGGGGAGCCTGAGCCGGTCGATCGTGATGGGCCTGAGCTGGCCGGCCGTGAGGATCAGCTCCGCCTTCATCCGGATCTGGCCGTCGATCATCAGGAGGGCGGCGACGGCGAGCGCCGGCTCGGCCAAATCGGGGAGCGCGAGCGCCAGCGTGATGAGCAGGAAGGGCACGACGTGGCCGCCGCCCACGCTCACGAGGAGCGCGGCCCGGTCGCGGAGCGCGCGCGTGGGCGCGACGAATGCCTCGTCGCCGCGGGGCATCAGGTAGGCAAGCCACGCCAGCAGGTCGAGAGCGAGCAGCGCAGCCATCACCCGGAGCAGGCCTGGACCCGGCGAGAGCCGGAGGCCGGTCTCGACCAGCGCGAGCACGCCCGCGCCCGACACGAGCGCCGACAGGACGAACAGCGGCGGAACGACCGGCACGTTCCAGGCCGCGATTCCCCGCGCGCGCCGCACGATCATGCCCTGGGAGAGCGCCACCGCCAGCGCCGCGATGACCCCGAGCCGGCGCTGCCACGACGACCCGTGCACGAGGCCGCCGGCCGCGAGCAGCACGAACGCGCCCCCCGCCCACAGCTCGCGAGACATCCAGGACGTGCGCGCCCGAGCCAGCACGCGGGCGCCGCGGAGCGGGCGCCCGGCCTCGGAGGCGACCGCCGCGAAACCGGTCAGCACCAGGATCGGGCCGAGCCACGACGCGATCGCGAGGGCGGGCGAGGGCCCGAAGCCCGACACCACCGCCGCCACGACGTAGAGGCCCGCGCCGAGGCCGCCGAGCACGAAGTTCGCGACCGCGCGTGTCCCCCAGAGCGTCTGGGAATGCGCGCCGATCAGCTCGATGGCCATCAGGTTACCTCCTCCTCCGCCGGGCAATCGACCGATCGCGGCCTCTGGGCGGTGGCGCGGCCGTGGCGACAGTCATCGGCGTGTTACTCCGCCACGTAGTAGACCGAGGGGCTGGTGCCACACTCGGGCATGAGCGGGACGGCCTGCGCCGCGGCGACTGCGCGCGAGACGGCACTGGATCGATCGTCCAGGTCGCCGAACAGGATCGCGCCCGCGATGCACGCGACGGCGCACACGGGCGTGGCCTCGGCGTCGACGCCGGCCGTGAGCCCTCGCGCCCGTCCAGCGTCGACCCGTTCCTTGCAGAAGGTGCACTTCGTCATCACGCCCCGGCGCTCGGACCTCGGCGGCGCCGGCTCGAACGGGTGTGCGCCATCGCGGGCCCCGCCCGCGCCGTGAACCAGGTGCCGCGCGCGATACGGGCACGCCATGGCGCAGTAGCCACACCCGACGCAGGCGCTGTACTCCACCCAGACGATGCCGTCCTCCCGCTGCCGGGAGGCTCCCGTCGGGCAGACCGGAACGCACGGCGGCTCGGCGCAGTGCATGCACTGCATGGGCAGGAAGAGCCGCCGGACATCGGGGTACTCCCCGACCTCGCAGTCGGCGACGAAGCGCCAGTGGATCCCCTCGGGCAGCGCGTGCTCGAGCTTGCAGGCGATGGTGCACGTCTGACAGCCCACGCACCGCCGGAGGTCGATCACCATGCCCCAGCGCATCAGACCCTCCGCCTCGATTCACTCGGGCCTCGGCTCGCCGCGGGCTCGCCCATGGCTCGCCGACGCTGCTCACCTCGGTTCAACTCGGGCCTCG
>CAZWXA010000434.1:2245-3598 GCA_964637755.1 uncultured bacterium
GCGGGCTCGCCCATGGCTCGCCGACGCTGCTCACCTCGGTTCAACTCGGGCCTCGCCTCGCCGCGGGCTCGCCCATGGCTCGCCGACGCTGCTCACCTCGAACATCGGCTCGCCTCGCCTTTGGCTGCGGCTCGCACTTCCGGACGGCGACGGGGACGAGGTCGGCGCCGCTGCCGGTGGCGTCGGTGAGGGCCAGGTCCATGGTGGCGACCTGGTTGAGGTTCGGCATGCCGAGGTCGCGCGCAAAGGGGGTGGCCCAGTGGCCGAACTGCTGGAGGACCACGACCACGTCGGGACGCACGCCCTCGCGCAGGATGGCGCGGCCCTGTGTCCTGCCCGTCGGCGACTCGATCTCGATCAGGTCGCCCTCCGCGATCCCGAGGCGCATGGCCGCGCCGCGGTTCAGCATCACGCCGAAGTGCCCCTTCACGTGGCGGGCGACCTCGGCGATCACGGGGAGCGACACGTTGGCGCCCCACGAATACTGCATGCTCCGGCTCGTGAGGAGCCAGAACGGGAACTCCGCCATCTGGCGACCGCGCGCCGTCACGGTGGCGCGGAACATCGCGGGGAAGTCCTTCCAGTGCGGGAGCGCCTCGTACTCGTCGAGCTGGAGGTCCCACCACGTGATGCCGCGCTCGTGCAGGCGCGCGGCCAGCTCCTCGCCCATGCGCTTGATCCGCTCCTGGTACGGGATCTCGTAGCGCAGCCCCCGGGCGGCCATCACGGTGTGGAGGTAGTAGCGCCCGGTCTCGAACGGGACGAAGAACGCGCCGTTGCGCTTGAACCAGTCGAGGTCGTGCTCCACCGCGCCGCCCGTCAGCGAGCGCGTCGCCGCCCGGCAGACGCGGTCCCAGATCTCTTCGGCGCGCGGGATCTCGAGCGTGCAGGGGGCAGCCGACCCGCGGATGATGTCCGCCGCGCGGGCGGCCTCGCCCGGTGGACCCGCAGTGTCGCCTGCCGCAGGCACGATCCCGGCCGAGGGACCGGACGTCCCTTCCAGCGCACTCGACGTACCGGTCGGCTCGCCCGACGCCGATCTGGCCTCGTCCACGACGCAGGTGGTTCCGCCCGGCGTGGTCGCCGCACACGGCCCGAAGCTGTAATCGTAGCCGTCGCCCCGGAGCGGCACGGTCGTCCCCGCGCCCCGGTTCAAGGCCGCGAGGTACTCGTCGAGCACTCCCACCCGCGCGGCCAGCCCGGTGGCGAGGTCGGTCAGGTCGCGCGTGTCGCAGGGCGATCCGGTGACGGGCTGCCGGAGCGCCCAGCCCGAGTGCTGCCAGTACTGCTCGATGTACTTGGTGCCGCCGACCCTGTACAGCTGGAGCGACTCGAGGTCGGTCGCTTCCGGCA
>CAZWXA010000435.1:0-3597 GCA_964637755.1 uncultured bacterium
CTACCAGCCGGTATGGGTGCCGGCCCAGTGGGTCTGCGGCTGACAACGAAAGCGGCAACCCGCACGCCGCCGGGAACGGCTCGGGGCCCGAAGCCCCGCGCCGTTCCCGGCGGTGTGTCAGTTCTCCTCCAGGGAGAACTCGGGAACTCGGATCCGGCGAAGCTGCGGCGACTCCTCCACGATGCCCTGAACGCCTGGCGCTCACCGGGTTGATGGATCGGTCGCGACGACGCCGTCCGAGGTGACGACCCGGGCCGACGACGGCAAGCCGTTCGTCGAGGGGCTGGCGCGCGAGGGCATCCTCCCGGGGATCAAGGTGGACCAGGGGGCGAAGCCGCTCGGCGGGGGAGGAGTGAAGAATGGGTAGCGTGCTGTCACGAGACGAGCTCAGCGCCATGGATGCGTACTGGCGGGCGGCGAACTATCTCTCCGTCGGCCAGATCTATCTCCTGGACAACCCCCTGGTCCGTCAACCCCTCACGCCCGAGCACATCAAGCCCCGGCTGCTCGGTCACTGGGGCACGACGCCGGGGCTGAACTTCATCTACGTCCACCTCAACCGGGTGATCAGGAAGTACGACCTCGACATGATCTACGTCTGTGGTCCCGGCCACGGCGGCCCGGGGATGGTCGCCAACACGTATCTCGAGGGCACCTACAGCGAGCTCTACCCGAACGTCTCCCAGGATGCCGAGGGGATGCAGCGCCTCTTCAAACAGTTCTCGTTCCCGGGCGGGATCCCGAGCCACGCCTCCCCCGAGACGCCGGGCTCGATCAACGAGGGCGGCGAGCTCGGCTACTCGCTGGCGCACGCCTACGGGGCTGCGTTCGACAACCCCGATCTGATCGTCGCGTGCGTGGTGGGGGACGGAGAGGCCGAGACTGGCGCTCTGGCGACCGCATGGCACTCCAACAAGTTCCTCAACCCCGCCACCGACGGCGCCGTCGTGCCGATCCTGCACCTGAACGGCTACAAGATCGCCAGCCCTACGGTCCTCGCCCGGATCGGCCGCCAGGAGCTCGAGAGCCTCCTCGTCGGCTACGGCCATGAGCCTCACTTCGTCGAGGGCACCGACCCCGAGACCATGCACGACCAGATGGCGGCGAGCCTGGACACCGTGATCGAGCGGATCCGCGCCATCCAGCAGGAGGCGCGGGGCGGGGTGCCGCCCCGCCGGCGGCCACGCTGGCCCATGATCGTCCTCCAGACGCCCAAGGGCTGGACCGGTCCGAAGGAGGTCGACGGCAAGAAGACCGAGGGCTCCTGGCGCTCGCACCAGGTGCCGCTCGCCGACGTGGCGACGAAGGAGGCGCACCGCAGGCTGCTCGAGCAGTGGATGAGGAGCTACCGGCCCGAGGCGCTGTTCGACGAATCGGGCCGCCTCGTGCCGCAGCTCGCCGCCCTTGCGCCGAAGGGATCACGGCGCATGGGTGCCAACCCGCATGCCAACGGCGGCCGCCTCCTCAAGGATCTCAAGATGCCGGACTTCCGCGACTTCGCGGTCGATGTGGCGAAGCCCGCTACCGTGTTCGCCGAGGCCACCCGGGTCCTCGGCGCCTTCCTGCGCGACGTCATGCGGCTGAACCAGGATCGGCGCAACTTCCGTGTGTTCGGGCCCGACGAGACCGCGTCGAATCGCCTGGGCGCGCTGTTCGAGGTGACCGACCGCACGTGGCTGGCCGACCGGCGCCCGGAGGACGAGTCGCTCGGCCCCGACGGCCGGGTCATGGAGATCCTGAGCGAGCACACGTGCCAGGGCTGGCTCGAGGGCTATCTCCTCACCGGGCGCCACGGCTTCTTCTCGTGCTACGAGGCGTTCATCCACATTGTCGGCTCGATGTTCAACCAGCACGCGAAATGGCTGAAGGTGTGTAACCAGATCTCCTGGCGCCAGCCGGTCGCGTCTCTCAACTACCTGCTCACCTCTCACGTCTGGCGCCAGGACCACAACGGGTTCTCGCACCAGGATCCGGGCTTCATCGACCACGTCGTCAACAAGAAGGCCGACGTGATCCGCGTCTACCTGCCGCCCGACGCGAACACCCTGCTGTCGGTCGCTGACCATTGCCTGCGCAGCCGGAACTACGTGAACGTCATCGTGGCCGGCAAGCAGCCCGGCCTCCAGTACCTCGACATGGATGCCGCCATCACGCACAGCACGGCCGGCATCGGCATCTGGGAGTGGGCGAGCAACGACCGGGGGAGCGAGCCTGACGTCGTGATGGCCTGCGCCGGCGACGTGCCGACCCTCGAAACGCTCGCGGCGGTCTCGCTGCTGCGTCAGCACTTCCCGGCCCTCAAGGTGCGGGTGATCAACGTCGTGAACCTCATGAAGCTTCAGCCGCAGAGCGAGCACCCGCACGGGCTCTCCGATCGGGACTTCGACACCCTGTTCACGACGGACACACCGATCATCTTCGCCTTCCACGGGTACCCGTGGCTGATCCACCGCCTCACCTACCGGCGGACCAACCACAAGAACCTCCACGTGCGCGGCTACAAGGAGGAGGGCACCACGACGACCCCGTTCGACATGGTCGTGCGGAACGACCTCGACCGGTTCCACCTGGTGGCCGACGTGATCGACCGCGTGCCGGGGCTGGGGGCGACCGCAGCCTACGCCAAGCAGACGATCCGCGACAAGCTCATCGAGCACCGGCAGTACATCGAGCGATACGGCGAGGATATGCCAGACGTCCGCGAGTGGACGTGGAGCGACGTACGGCCATGACAACGCGAGCCGAGGCGTGTCTTCACGACCCCTGAACTGGACCCCGGGCGTTCACGAATGCGCGACGTCACAGGATCTGGGTGGCGGCCTCGGCGCCGCGCTCGACCAGGCGGAGGGCGCCCCGCTCGACCTCGAGCACGGTGACCGAGCAATTGCCGGGCGCGAACGAGATCACCCGCTCGTCGCCCACGGCGTGACCGACCGCCACGTTGATGGCGACGTAGTGCGTGACCACCACACTCGGTTCCACGATCGCCCCCAGCGCGCCGACGACATGGGCTCGCCACCGGCGGAGCCCTTCGTCGACGTCCGGCCAGCGGCTCGCCATGACGCCGCGGAGCCACTCCCCGCGCGCCGCGAAGTTGATCCCCTCCGACGGGATCTCCGACACCGCCGGCTCGACGAGGGCCGCGCGGCGCCAGAGCCGCTCGAGGGGCGCCGCCGTCTCGCGAGTGCGCCGGAGCGGGCTCGTCACGATCGCGAGCGGACCGACCGGACCCAGGCGCGCCGCCACCGCCTGCGCCTGCGCCACACCGGTCGCGTCCAGCCCCGGATCGTGAGCCCCCGCGAACGACGCTGCGGCCTTGCCGTGGCGGACGAGGAAGAGCCTCACCCCGCTCACGAGGGTCCCCGCCGCGCGGGCCTGCTCTCGAACATCGAAGCGTTCACCGGTGGCTCCACGCGCGGGGTTCCGCGAAACTGACACAGAGCCAGGTCACCGCCGGGACGAGCAGGACCGGGTGAGACTGACGCACGCCACCCCGTCGCACGGGAAGATCCGGTCCTCCGAGATGCATGCGTCAGGCTTTCCCTCCTGGCGATCGCGGGCCGATGGTAGCCTCTGGAGTCGACACCCCGCAACAGG
>CAZWXA010000436.1:0-3596 GCA_964637755.1 uncultured bacterium
CCACAAGCTCCTCCTCAACTTCACCTGGTGGGTGAACCGGAAGGACCCGGACGGTCAGAACGTCTTCCAGGGAGGCTTCCTCGGCCTCGACAACATCGGGGTCTTCGACCGCTCGACCGCCCTCCCGACGGGCGGGCACATCGAGCAGTCCGACGGGACCGCCTGGATGGGGATGTACTGCCTCAACATGATGGCGATCGCCCTCGAGCTGGCGGCCGAGAACCCGGCCTACGAGGACGTCGCCTCGAAGTTCTTCGAGCACTTCGTCTACATCGCCCGGGCGATGAACGACATCTCCGGTATCGAGCTCTGGGACGAGGAAGACGGCTTCTACTACGACGCGCTGCACCTGCCGCACGGGGTGCACCGGCTCAAGGTCCGCTCGATGGTCGGGCTCATCCCGCTGTTCGCCGTCGAGACCATCGAGCCCGAGAGCTTCGAGCGGCTCTCGCACTTCAAGCGCCGCGTGACCTGGTTCATCGAGAACCGCCCCGAGTTCCGCGAGCACGTCGAGGTGACGCGGCGGTCGGCCGACGGCGAGCGGCGGCTCCTCAGCCTGGTCCCCCGCCAGCGGCTCCGGCGCGTCCTCGAGCGAATGCTCGACGACGACGAGTTCCTCTCGCCCCACGGGATCCGCGCGCTCTCGGCGTTCCACCGGGAGCATCCCTACACGCTCACGTTCGACGGCGTGACGCATCGCGTGGACTACGAGCCGGGCGAGTCCACCACGGGCCTCTTCGGCGGCAACTCGAACTGGCGGGGGCCGATCTGGATGCCCCTCAACTTCCTGCTGATCGAGGCGCTCCAGCGCCTCGACTGGTACTACGGCTACACCTTCCAGGTCGAGTGCCCGACCGGCTCCGGCCGCCTCATGTCCCTCTGGGAGATCTCGCTGGAGATCTCCCGCCGGATCACGCGCATCTTCCTCCGCCGACCCGACGGCCGCCGCCCCGTCTACGACGGCCTGGACAGGTTCCAGCGGGACCCGCACTGGCGCGACCTGGTCCTCTTCCACGAGTACTTCCACGGCGACACCGGGGCCGGGATCGGCGCGAGCCACCAGACCGGCTGGACGGGCCTCGTGGCCAAGCTCCTGCAGCAGAGCGGCGAGTAGCGACACGCGCTTCCCAGCATGCTTGACAAGGGCCGCCGGCGGCGCGAGCTTCGTGCACGGGCGAGGCAGCCATCCTGCCGTCCTCATCCGGCATGCCCAGGAACGCGGTCGCAGTTCTCGGAACGCGCATGCCCACGGCCATGAGCGAGAGCATTCCCAGCGTCAGCGCAGGCAGACCCGGCGAGAAGGAGCGTATCCGGCGTGTGGTCGAGGCGCGCCGGCTTGTCGGCGCAGCGAGCGATACGAAATGGGGCATCCTCGTTGACCGCATGAGGCTACGGAAGGGCTGGAAACCTTCCTACCGCTACCGGTGTGTCGACGGCCCGGTCTCCGGTTGGGACGTCGAGTGGTGGTACCACTTGCCGCTGCCGATGATGTCCGTGGAATGGTTCGACATCTCGATGACCGAGATGACTCACCGAGGCCGTCTCGTCCCACCTGTAAGGACCGACCACCGGAACTGGATACTCGCCATCCTCGATGAGGCGCGGTTCTGCTACGAGGTCCATGATGACATCGTCCGGATCTTCGGCTATCTCCCCAAGAACTACGACGACCTCGAGCTCCCCCCTTCCGACGCGACGCGGTCACCATGACGTGGCGCCTCTGTCCGGCCTTGCGCCCTGATTCACGAGCGCCGTGGCGTCGGACGATTGCGACTCCCGTCGGCGGCCGTCTCACCGCGGCCGGGCGCGGTCGGACGTGATCTTCGTCTCAGGCCGCGATCACCGCGGTGAGCTTCTCGATGACCGCGACTCCCCCCGCGCGCAGGCATCGCGACAGGATCGGCATAGCTGAGCACCCTGGCCGCCTCCAGGCTCCTTGGAGGGGTGCGCCCGCGACATCCCCTGGGGCACTCGCCCTGCGGTCCGGGACCGCGCCAGCGGGCCTCCGAACTTCGCCCGGGCTTGCCCGGCGGTCGTGCCGACCCACGCCCCACCCGCCTTCCAGGGTGTTGGTGTCGCCGCCGTCGACACCCCCGCCGAGCCTCTCTTCCCGGCCCTCTGGTTTTTCCCCCGCTCCGGCCGCAGGCGCCCCCGTACGCCTACCGCTGATCTGGGCGCGCGGGTCGTCGCCAAGTTCCCGCTTGACGGCTCGTCCGTCAGCGTCGTATCAGGCCGGCAGACGGGTCCGGGGCATCCGAAGCAGGCCGGCCATCCTGGCGAGGCGCTTGTCCGCGCTGTCTCTGGAGAGTCCGCTCCCGACACCGCGCGCTATGCAAGCAAGGCGTTTGCGCAGCCTATGCTCGACCGTCGTCAAGGGCGCGGGTGTTGACGTGGTGGCCGAATCGAATCGGCCGCAGTCTGGCCAGCTTCGGCGCGGAATCTTCACTCTGGCTGGCCTCCACTTCCGCAATCCGTTAGACTCATAGTCGGCATGAGGGGCGATCCTCGGGACCCAGGAACGCTAGTGGACGAAGGGCTGAGCCGAGTGCTCGACGTCCTCGCGCCATTCGTCCGCAGCGCCTTGGCGGCGGCCTACGGAGCCGCGTGGTGGACGGAAGCTGTCAAGCCCGTCATCCTCGGAAGGCGTGGAGGTGCACCGGCCAGCTGCGAAGCCAAGGGAGAGATCGACCAGATCGATCTCGCCGATCTGCTCTCGATCATCGAGCGCTGCTGGGCACGAGCGTTCATGGGGCGCCTGGCACCGCCCGCCCGGGCTTACGTTGCAGAGTGCCGGTTCATACGGAATCGGCGCGCACACTTCAAGAGATCCGATCCCTGGACCGTCGCCGATGCGCTTCGTGCGGTCGACACGATGCGCCGGCTGGCATCGAAGTGCGCGCAGACCGAACCTGCACCGGCAACAGGGGCCAATGAGCTGGAACAATTGCTCGACCTGCTCAGGAGGGACGCCGCGCGCCTCTGGGCCGCAGCCGAACCAGCAGCACGGGCGGACGCGGCCGAAGCCGTCACGGGAAGCCAGCCGGATTCCGCGAGCACGGTCCAGCTCCCTTTGAAAAGTGCTTACGATTTCGCCGAAGCCCGTGAACTTGGAAGCGAAGCAGCAAGGATCAAGAAAACGAAGCCACCGTCAGGTGAACACGGCTCGGTCTACCGCAGGGCCCTGTTTGCCAGGCTGCTTGAGGAGCACGATCTCCTCGATCGGTTCATCAAGGAGCGGTGGCCACACGGTAAGACCAAGGAAGGTCAACGGCTGCTTGATAGCTACCGGCGGCGCCTCGGACGCCTGCAATCGAGGACGGACGATGACGCCAGCGACGCCTGGAAGACTCTGGAAGCGCTGATCGGCCTCGTCGAAGGACCCGAGGACTGGGCGGTCGAGCACGACCACTACCTTCGCGGGAGCCCGAAGAGGACTGGCGCGCCCAAACGGTGAGTGGCGAGCGGTTTTTTCTCGACACGGCGTATGCGCTCGCGCTCTTGAATATTCACGATAGGTACCATGAGGTCGCCCGCGTCCTGTTTCATTGGCCGGGATCCTCGTCCGCCAGGAGCGGGAAGTGGGTCCCCGGGCGCGG
>CAZWXA010000437.1:0-3582 GCA_964637755.1 uncultured bacterium
TGGTACCCCATCTCGGCGCTCACCGTGATGGGGACCTCGGTGTAGAAGTCCTTCGCCTGCGGCTCCTTGGGCTGGAAGAGCGAGACCGACAGCCCCGCCTGGAAGGCGAGATTGGAGAGGGTCCGGTACAGGGGGGGGATCTCCTTCTCGCTGGGCAGCCGCTCGCGGACGGCGTCGAGCCGGCGGCGCAGCACGACGGCCTCCTCGCGGAAGCGCGCCAGGTTCGCGGCCACCGCGCGGCTCTGCGTGACCTCCGCCTGGAGCGAGTCGTTCTTCGCGCGGAGGGAGTCGACGGCGGACTGGGCGGGGGAGATCAGCAAGAAGTACCCGCCGCCGGCGATGAGGGCGAGCAGGAAGATCCCGAGGGCGATCTTGGTGGATCGTGGCTGGTTGGTGATCGGTGCGAAGACCAAGGCCAGGTTCATGGCTAGATCTCGAACCGGCAGGCGATCTCGAACGTGATGATGCGGGGCGCCTTGCTGATGTCTTGCCGCGCCACGACGAGATCGACGTCCTTGAACTTCCCGGTGGACCTGAGGTTCGACATGAAGTCGGAGACCGCGGTGCTCGAGAACGCCGTGCCGTTGAAGCGGAGCTGCCGGTCACGCTCGTTCGTGCTGGTGAGCGACACGTCGCGCGGAACGGTGTCCGCGATCGCGTCGAGGAAGTAGGTGGACAGCGGCTGGTTCCTGCTCAGATCCTCGACCGCGGCGAGGCGCTTGGCGAGATCGTCCCGCTCGGCCTTGTACCGGTTTCCCTCCGCGATGGCGGCCTTGAGCGTCTCGAGCTGCCGGGTGGCCATGGCCACCTCGCGCTCGAGGCGCTCCCGCTCGCTCGACAGGGCCCACCAGTAGCCGCCGACGGCAACGACCGCGACGAGGGCCAGGCCCCCGAAGATGACGCCGAGATTGGTGTCCGCCAGCGAGAGCGCCGCGCGCTTCCGCTCGCGCGCCGGAGCAAGGTTGATCTTGATCATGGGACCTTGTCTCCCGGGCGGCGCATGGCGAGCCCGACGGCGATGGACAGAGCCGGTCCGGCGGCGGCGAGATCCTGGGCCTTCGCGGGATCGTGCCGGATCTTCTGGAACGGCTTCGCCGGCTCGACCGGGATGCCCCAGCTCGACGAGAGAAACTCGTCGAGGCCGGGGAGGCGGGAGCAGCCGCCCGACAGGACGATCTTGCCGATCCGTTCGGACTCGGCGGTCGACGCGAAGTAGTCGAAGGTGCGCTGGACCTCGAGGGACAGCTCGCGCGAGACGGCTTCGAGCGCGGGGATCATGTCGTCCCAGTTCACGCCGGCGCCCAGGCCGACCTTGGCGGCCTCCGCCTTCTCGAACGGGATGTTCAGGCGCTGCGCGATCGCCTGCGTGTAGTTAGTGCCCCCGAAGGGGATGTCGCGCGCGAAGATGGACGTGCCGCCCCGGATGACGTTCGTCTTCATGATCGACGCGCCGATGTCGATGAGGGCCACGGCGTCGTCCGCGTCGTCCTCGGCATTCAACTCGTACTGATTCTGCAGCGCGAACCCGTCGAGGTCCACGATCACGGGGTTCACGCCCGCCTCCTCCGCGACGGCGAAGTACTCCGCGACCTTCGACTTCTTCGCGGCGACCAGGATCAGCTCCATGCTGTTGCCGCTCTCGCGCACGACCTGGTAGTCGAGAAAGACCTCGTCGATGGCGAACGGGATGTGGTGCTCCGCCTCGAGCTGGATGGCGTCCGCGACCTCCCGGGGCGTGGCCTTCGGAAGCTGGACTTTCTTGACGATGAGCTCGCGGCCCGAGATCGAGATCGTCGCATCCGTCGCTTTGACGCCGGCCCGGGCGACCGCGTCCCTGATCGTGTTCGCCACCGCGCCCGCGTCCCTGATCTGGCCTTCGACGATCGCCTCACGCGGCAGAGGGACGATCGAGTGAGCGAGGAGCTCGAAGTCGCGTCCGGAGCCGTCGAGCTGGACCACCTTGACCGCGCTCGAGCCGATGTCGAGGCCGAAGATCTCCTTCTTCCGGGACAGCCTTCCGAAGAGCCTCACGTCGCGAAAACTCCCTTAAACATTGACAAAGTATAGAGGTGCGGCAAATCCCCGGTCAACTCTGGCGCGACCCCAACATAGGGGAACGAGAGGGACATGGTGGACCTACCGCTAGTTGCCGTCCAGAGGAAAATCGTCGCGGACCCTGATGCTGTTGGAGGGCGTGAGATTCATCGCGACGTCCTCACCGTCCCGGATCTCGACCCGGAGTCGCCAGTGAAAGCCATCGGAGATGTCGTCGCTCAGCTTGAACTCTCCGCCCTTGACGCGATCGAACACGAACTCGCCACCCGCGTCGGTCCGGACGCGGTAGCGGAGCCCGGCGCTCGGCGTTTCCCTGACGCCCTTGAGGACGAGGGCCCGTCGCACCATGGCCGCAGGCGCCTCCGGCCAGTCGAGCTTGCCCCGGAGGCGCGAAGTTCCCGTGAAATCGCCCCATGGGTGCTCCCTCGTGTACGCGGCCGACTTCTCTGCCGGGGTCGGCTCTCGCGACTGGGCGCTACCGGCCGCCGACCTCGCGGCCGGCGCCGCCGTGGCCGGTGGGGGCGCCGCGGCCGGTTCTGGTGAGCCCCCGCAGGCGGCGACGAGGAGCAGCGTGGCGCCCACGAGGGCGACCGGCCGGGCCCCCACCCTACCCGGCCGGGCCCGAAGGCCCATCCGCGTGCAGTGCGAGCCGAGATAACGGCTGAGCCGGGCACCCTGGCGCCTCGCCACTGGACGCGTCCGAGCGACCCGCGCGCTCTGGAGCATCCTGCTAGTCGGCCACCTCGCGGTAGCTGCCCGCCTTGCTGAAGAATCCGGTCGGGAGCGTTCCCGCGCCGGACGAGGCGTCGCAGGCCCACTGGACGGTGGAGTTGCCCGCCACGTCGCTGTCGATGTTGGTCGACGACAAGTCCCGGATGTTCTGGGAGATGACCGCCCCGTAGATCGTCTCGGTGCCCGCATAGGAGATGTCGTTGACCGCGTAGACGAGCCCCCTCGCCCGGGTGTTCCCGTCCCATTCGATGGCGCCGTTCACGACGAGCCAGCCGCTGAACTCCGAGTACCCGACAGGCTGGGCGTTGCCAGTGATCCTGACCGCGGGGAAGATGGACGGTGTGCACACCTGCTCGCCGCCCCAGATTCCGGTGCAGGAGATGTTCGTACCCTCGGTCGTGTCGACGAAGATGAGGCCGTTCCGTGGGAACGGGTTGCTGGCGTTGAACGACTGGTCGCCCTGGAGGTAGGTCCCGCAGCACTTCGCGAGATTCCGCAGGTTGTCCAGGTCGTTGTTCGAGAAGATGTAGTTGTCGAACGTGCTGAGGGGAACATTCCTGACCCGGTCGGGAGGCGCGTCGCTGTCATAGTTGTCGCCGTACCCGTACACGGTGCCGCCGGTCGTCGTGTCCCCTGCCGTGAATGTGCCGTTCTTGTTGCCGCAGCTCGTGTCCCGTGAATCGATGAGCGCGCTGCCCTGGATTCGGAGGTTTCCCCGCACCGAGAGCGCGGCCGGGGGGTTGGGCCAGGGGGTCTTGGCGACGGCCCTGTAGATGTGCTTGTGCGCCGTCGGGC
>CAZWXA010000438.1:0-1084 GCA_964637755.1 uncultured bacterium
GGACGTTCCACGCGGTCGAACTGGCGCTCTATCACACCCTTGGCGCTCTCCCCGAGCCAGAAGCTCCCCACAGATTCTGCTGAAGAGGCCAGAGGATAGAGTGTGCCGCATGAATAACGATGAGATCAGAATACTGGTACGGAACGGGTTCTCGGATGGAAGGCTTCCCCGCCAGTCTCCGGTGATCGCGCCGTCGACGATACCAGGAAGACCTACGCAGCATCTGATGGAAGGCGGGAATTGGCGCCCCGAGCCCTGCGTCATCTGCGGCGGTCAGCCAACTCACATCTGGTACCCGGACGCGTCCATCGCGTTTCACGACCCGTGTCATGTCATCTGGGAGGAGGAGATGGCCAAGCTACTCCAACCCTCACACCGACTCGTCGGGCTCCACCCCGGGAGGCGGGTAAGCTCTTCACGGCCAGCGGCGATTGATGGTTCGGCAGCTCCGGGTCGAGGTTGACGAAGCGTGGTTTGAGCGCGTCGAACTTCCGGTTGCAGCCGACCGCGGCTCGCTTCGCTCGCTGCGGCGGCTGAACCGGCACGTTCGACAGAGCGACGCCGAGGCGGGGCGTGAGGGAGTACGATTGCCGAAAACATTGGAGGGCGCATGCGCAACGAATTCACGGCCGTAGTGGAACGGGACGGGCCCTGGCATATCGCGTACTGCCCCGAGATTCCCGGCGCGAACGGTCAGGGACGGACCAAGCCAGCCGCTCTGAAGAGCCTGGCCAACGCGATCGCGCTCATCCTTGAGGACAGGCGCAAGGACGGCCTCCGAGGCGTGCCTGCGTCAGCAAAGCGAGAGAAGGTCGTCGTCGGGTGAAGCGGGGCGACCTGCTCCGCCATCTCAGGAAGCACGGATGTCACTTGAAGCGGGAGGGGCGGTCGCACTCCCTGTGGAGCAATCCCACGACGGGAGCCATCGAAGCCGTGCCGAGGCACACGGAGATCGCTGACGTCTTGGCCCGGAAAATCTGCCGTGGACTCTCGCTGCCGGAGATCGGTCGATGAGCCTGTCGAACCTCACGTTCGAGCAGCCCGCTGGCTCGCCTTCGCTCGCCGCGGCTGGTCAGCGTGCGCG
>CAZWXA010000438.1:1094-3565 GCA_964637755.1 uncultured bacterium
GAAGTACTACAGGCGTTGTACCGGCGATCGGATGCGTTAAGCTACGGCTTCATAGTCAGCGGTGCCCGTCTGCGGGCGGTCCAACTTCGCAGTCCAGCGGGCCGGCGGGCTCGTGCTGCTCGCCCTCCGGCCGCTGACCGCAGCGTTCGGCGCAGCAGGTAGAGCGCGGGCCAGACCGAGGAGAGCGAGGCTGAACGGATGAACACCGTGCGCAAACCGTCATGTTTCGTCGGGTTGGCTGTCGCCCTCGTCTTCCATCTCACCATCGCGGTGGTCGTATCCGGAGCAGATCTCCCGTGACGGCCGGGACTGGCGAAAAGGCGGTCGTACGAAAGGCGTTGATGGACTACACCCCGCGCGGTGGTTTGGTGCGCGTCGGTAGGGTGTCGGACGGTATCAGGGCATTCGAGGGCGGTGGAAGAGTTACGGTGAAATGGGACCGGAGCGAAGCAGTGACGGTTACCGGCGTGGCCAAGAGGGCCGACCGTGAGGTCGTCACGGCGGAGATGACCCTGCGTGACGGCAAGAAGCTCGCCGTCGATCTCGAGCCCGGCCGAGTCGCGGGTGAGACGGACCTGGGCGAGTGGGGAGTCTACCTCGGTGCGGTGAAAAGGGCTAGGAGGAGGACTCGAGGAGTGACCGCGCGGTCATCTCGGGCGGGGTGGGGAGGCCGAGGAGGTCGAGCATGGTCGGGGCGACGTCGGCGAGGACTCCCGTGGCGCGGAGCCGGGTCGTCCGGAGGTCGGGACACGCGAGGATGAAGTCGACGTCGTACGAGGTGTGGGCGGTCTGGGGCGCCTTCGTGATCGGATCGATCATCTGCTCGACGTTGCCATGGTCCGAGGTCACGAGCACGCAGCCCCCGGCGCCGTGCGCCGCCGCGATCACCCGGCCGAGGCAGTCGTCCACGATCTCCACCGCCCGGATCGCCGCCGGGAGGCTGCCCGTGTGCCCGACCATGTCCGGGTTCGCGTAGTTCATGACGATCACGTCGTAGCGGTCGCCCGTGCCTGGAACGTCACGGTCGAGCTCGACGGCGATGTCGGGCGTTCGCTCCGCGAGGGCCCGCGTCGCCCGGATGCCTTCGCTGATGGCGGCCTCGGCGAACGCCGTCACGGCGGCTGCACGCATTTCGGGCGCCTCGTCCTCGCGGGCCTGCAGGCTCCGGACCTGGATGCGGTCCTCGCGGGGAAAGGGCGCCACGCGCTTGCCGTTGAAGAAGCTCGTCACGTGCCGGTACTTCGTGGATTCCGCCAGCCTGAGCTGCCAGAGCCCCGCGTCCGCGAGCACCTCGCCCAGGAGGCGGGTCATGTTCATCGGTGGCACGATGAAGTGCTCGAACTCGTCGTAGTAGCGCGTCAGGCCGAGGTAGAAGACGGGCAGACGCGGGCCGCGCGGGAAGCCTTCCTCTTCGAGGCGCTCCTCGAGGAAGGCCCTCGTGAGCTGGATGGCCCGGTCCTGCCGGTAGTTGAAGTGTATGACGGCGTCTCCGGCCCGGATGGTCGCGACCGGGTCACCGTCGCCGCTCGTGACGAGCGTCGGCAGGATGAACTCGTCGCTCTCGACGTCCTTCACCGTGCTGTCCGCCCCCACGGGAAGGCTGTCCGAGAGCCGGCGGCGGTACGCGGATTCGATCGCCTCTCGCGCCGACGGCGACCGGAGGCCCAGGCCGTGGACGAGGGCATCGTAGGCGCGGCGTGTGCGGTCCCAGCGCCGGTCCCGGTCCATCGCGTAGTAGCGCCCGATGACCGAGGCGACACGGCCGAGGCCGATCTCGCCAAGCTTCTTCTCCAGCCGGTCGAGGTAGGTGAGGGCGCTCTGCGGCGGCGTGTCGCGGCCGTCCGAGAAGAAGTGGACGAACACGCGGTCGAAGCGGTGGCGCGCGCAGAAGTCGAGCAACGCGTAGAGGTGATCCTCGATGGCGTGAACGCCCTGGTCCTGCACGAGCCCCATCAGGTGCAGGCGCGAGGCGTGGGCGCGGCAGTGGGCCAGCGCCGCGAGGAGGCTCGGGTTCGAGGAGAAGTCGGGGCTCGCGATCAGCGTGTCGACGCGGACGATCTCCTGGTCGACGATCCGCCCCGCGCCCATGTTCAAGTGCCCGACCTCCGACGAGCCCGGGATACCCTCGCGCGCGCCCACCGCCGTGCCGGCCGCCCGGAGCCGGCTTCGCGGATAGGTCGCGAGGAGCCCGTCCACGACCGGGGTCCGGGCGAGCTTGACCGCGTTCCCCTCGGTCTCCTCGCGGATTCCCCAGCCGTCCCGGACGATCAGGACCAGGGGCGTGTGCGGGCGACGGAGCTTCATGCCCGGGTCCGGCCGTGGCCGGTCCCCGGAACCTGCCCGGCCAGAGGTGGGCGAGCGCCTCGCGTCGTTCCCTGGACGGGCCCCCGGCGGCCTCGCGCGCTCACGCGGGCCCCGACCTCTCAGGCGTCCTTGACGGGGTTCTCGAGCACGCCGATCCCGGTGATCTC
>CAZWXA010000439.1:0-3549 GCA_964637755.1 uncultured bacterium
AGGTCGAGCGTGAGCCCCAGCGACTCCGCCTCGTCCATGAGCGCGAAGGCGCCCTCCCCCACGATGCCCGTGGCCTCGACCCGCGCCAGTTCCGCGGTGATGTCGCGGGCAAGCACGTGCTGCGCCACCATCGACAGCGCCTCGGGCACCGAGGCGTCGGCCTCGCGCAGGTAGTGGACGAGCTTGCGGTTCTCGTCCCAGATCCGGTCGTAGGTTGCCTCGTACCGCTCCAGGACACCGTCAGTGACACGCGCGAGGATCCGGCGGCGCTCCTCGACGAACAGGTGTCGGAGCGCGTACGGTTCGCCCGGGAAGTGGCGGTCGATGGCGCGGACGATGTCCGACAGGCTGCCGCGCACGTAGCGGCGGCGGAGATCGGCCACCATCTCGGCGTAGGCCTCGGCGCCGTCGAAGGCCCCGACGCCGCAGTGGAAGTCGTGGCCGCCGTGGTGGAGGACGGCGTACACGGCCTCGTCGGTCTCGCCCGTGATCTCCGCGACCACCCGCACGCGGCCGATTTTGAGCGTCGTTCCGCCGCCCGCCTCGCCCTGCTCGTCGAGCCGGCGGACGGAATAGGCGTAGATGCGCGCTTCCTCGCCGGAAGTCTGGAGGAGGCTCGAGATCGCGTGGTGCGCGACGACGCGGCGGAGATCGACGACCGCAGGCCGCACGAGACGCCGGTAGGTGGCGGTGCCGTCGCCGATCTCGGGCAGGTTGCTCGGCGCCGCCGCCAGCCGTCGCGTGAACTCCGGTTCGAGGGCGCCCCCCCCGAGGCGCTGCACGTACTGGATGGCCATGGCGGCGTACCGGAGGATCTGGACCGGCTCGATCCCGGAGATCTCGTCGAAGAACCATCCGCACGAGGTGTACATCAGCAGCCGCTGGCGTTCGAGCTCGAGGAGCTGCATGACCGTGACCTGGTCACTCGGGTCGAGTGGCCGGCGCCGGTGGCGCGCGAGGAAGTCGGCCCGTGAATCGCGGGAGCGGTCGAGCACGACCCGGATGTAGTCGTCACGCGCCTCCCAGGGGTCCTTCACGAGGGAGGCGGTCCGGCGCTCGAAGAGCAGGTCCACCTGGTCCCGGAGCCAGTCGAGCGCCTCCCGGAGCGGGCCACGCCAGCGCTGGTGCCAGTCGCTCCGCGTGCGGCAGCCACAGTCCGCGCGCCAGCGCTCCACGCCGTGGGCGCAGCTCCACGAGGAGCCCTCGACGATCTCCACCTCGTGGGTCGGCGGGTGGGCCGCGAGGAGTTCGCCGTAATTGGTGAGCCGGATGTCGCCCGTGCGCTCGATCAGCTCGAGCGCCGCCGCCAGGGCCATCTCGCCGAACTTCGTGTGATGGCCGTACGACTCGCCGTCGGTCGCGCAGTGGACCAGTTGCGGCCACTCGCGGGCCTCGACGAACGCGCCGCGCAGCCGCTCGGCGAGCACCTCGCCCCGCGAGAGCGCGTCCTCGAAGGCGATCGAGCGCGAGATGGGCCCATCGTAGAAGAAGAGCGCAACCGACGGACCGCTCGGGGCACGCCAGAGGTAGGCGCGGGTCGGGTCGATGCCGTCGCCGACTCCTTCCCAGCGGTCCGCACCCGGGGCACGGATGCGACGCGCCTGGTGGGGCGCCAGGATGGTGAACCTGATGCCGGCCTCGGCGAGCACCTCGAGGGTCTCGCGGTCCGCAGCGGTCTCGGCCAGCCACATCCCCTCCGGATCTCGGCCAAAGCGGTGACGGAAGTCCTCGATGCCCCAGCGCACCTGCGTGACCTTGTCGCGCCGGCTCGCGAGCGGCATGATCACGTGGTTGTAGACCTGGGCGATCGCGTTGCCGTGGCCGCCGCGCGCCATCCGGCTCAGCCGGTCCGCCTCGAGGATCTTCGCGTACACGCGGGGCCGGTTGGGCTCGAGCCAGCCGAGGAGGGTGGGCCCGACGTCGAAGGAGATCTTCTCGAAGTTGTCGACGATGTCGAGGATGCGGTTGTCGGCGTCGACGCGGCGCGCGGCCGTGTTCGGCGCGTAGCACTCGGCCGTGATGCGGTCGTTCCAGTCGTGCCAGGGTCTGGCGGAGTCCTGGACCTCCACGGCCTCGAGCCACGGGTTCTCGCGCGGCGGCTGGTAGAAGTGCCC
This sequence comes from uncultured bacterium, assembly GCA_964637755.1. Classification (GTDB taxonomy): domain Bacteria; phylum Methylomirabilota; class Methylomirabilia; order Rokubacteriales; family CSP1-6; genus AR9. Next base: position 2,115 of record CAZWXA010000439.1, read on the forward strand.
GTGGATCGCGACGAATTTCAGCGGCGGCCGCGACTCAGTCAACGTCGGGGGGAGCGACCCACGCTCCCCCCGACACCCCCCAACGGGATTCCGCGGAGCATGTCCTCACGCCCTCTCGGCCCCTCCACCGGTCGTCGTGGACGTCGACGTCTTCACGCCCTCTCAGAACTCCTCGAGGCCGGAGAGGAATTCGCGCCGGCCGCCGCGAGGCACCACGACGAGGCCCGAGGGCTCGACGTGGTACTGCCTCCGGTCCGCTGCGGGGTCGAGGCCGAGCTCGGCGTCCGCCGGGATGATATTGAAGCGGTCGACGATGGCGCGCCGCAGGCGGGCGCCCTTGCCGACCGTCGTGTTGTCCATGACGATCGAGTCCTCGATCACGGCGCTCTCGTTGACCCAGACGCTGCGGCCGAGGATCGAGTTGCGGATCGTCGCGCGCTTGATGAGCGACCCCTCGGCGACCTGGGCGTTGTCGACCTCGCCCCCGATGATGCGGGCCCCCGGCCCGTTGTGGCGGCCGACCCGGATCGGCCAGCGGCGGTTGTCCAGGTCGAAGCGCGGCGACTCGCCGAGCAGGTCCATGTGGGACTGCCAGTAGGCCTCGAGCGTTCCCACGTCCCGCCAGTATCCCGGTTCCTCGTACGGCTTGACGCCGGGGACCTCGTTGGTCTGGAAGTCGTAGCCGAACACCCGGCCGGTCGGCACCAGCTCGGGGATGATCGTCTTGCCGAAGTCGTGGTCGGTGCTGCGGCGCGCATCGGCGACCAGCGCGTCGAGCAGCACCGCGCGCGAGAAGAGGTAGTTGCCCATCGAGGCGTATGCGTGCCGGGGATCCTGCGGCATCGGCGTCGGCCGCGCCGGCTTCTCCTCGAACTCGACGACGCGCCCGCTCGTGTCGACGGTCAGGATGCCGTAGTTCGACGCCTCGCCGATCGGTACGGGACGCGCCGCCACCGTGACGTCCGCCTCGCGCTCCAGATGGAATGCGGTCATCTGGTTGATGTCCATCCGATAGACGTGGTCGGCGCCGAAGATGGCGACAACGTCGGGGGCGTAGTCGTCGATCAGGTTGACGTTCTGCAGCACCGCGTCGGCGGTGCCCCGGTACCAGTTCTCGCCGTACCGCATCTGCGGCGGCACCACGGTGATGAAGTGGTCGGGCACGAGACCGCCCGTCCGCCAGGCGAGACGGAGGTGCTCGATCATCGACTGCGACTTGTACTGGACCAGGACATAGATCGACAGCAGCTCCGAGTTGAGGAAGTTCGACAGCACGAAATCGATGATCCGGTGCCTCCCGCCGAACGGCACCGCGGGCTTGGAGCGCTCACGCGTGAGCGGGTGGAGCCGCTCGCCCTTCCCCCCCGCGATGATCATGCCGAGGACACGCGTGCGCTTCACGCGCGGCTCGCCTCGCCCCGCCGGGTGGGGGCGG
>CAZWXA010000440.1:0-3534 GCA_964637755.1 uncultured bacterium
CGTAGGAACCATGAACGCCACCTCCAACGCCACCTCCGCTGGGGCTGACCTTTACAACCGCATCCGGCCACGGGTGCAGGCATGGCGTGAGGCGGGATATCCTGGCGTCACGGGGACAACACTGCGCCTCCTCCAGCACTGGCGCGATCCTGGCTACGATCGTCTCCACTTTGAGCGGCCCCGCACGTTTCTGACCCCGCTCGATCTCGGCGGACTGGGCTTCGCCTTCCCCGTCGCGCTCGGCGCCAAGCTCGGCCGTCCCGAGGCGCCCGTGCTCGCCATTCACGGAGACGGTGGGTTCTTGATGAACGCCCAGGAGATCGAGACCGCCGTCCGCCACGGCATCAACGTCGTCACGGTGGTCATGAACAACAACTGCTGGGGATCGGAGAAGGCGTACCAGAAGCATTTCTACGGTGAGCGGTACATCGGCTGCGACATCGGCAACCCGCGCTACGACCAGTACGCGCGGCCCTTCGGCGCCGAGGGCTCCTACGTGGACCACCCCGATCAGGTCGGGGACGCGGTCCGCGCGGCGCTCTCCTGCGGCAAGCCCGCGATCGTCGAGATCCGGATCGACCCGAACGAGTTCCCGACCCCGGTGCAAGCGGTCCGCCCGGAGCAGGCGGCCCGCCGCGCGTGACGAGCTACGCGCCAGCGAGCCGACCCCAGAGCGCAAGCAGGCGCGCGAGCGCCAGCGACTGACCAGTCAGGGAACAGGACCTTTGTCCTTCCTGGGCTCCAGATCGGGCCGCCCCGCGCGACCCCGTGAGTTGATATGCTGTCCGCTCGCCAAGGAGGTCCATGTCGATGACTTCTCGCTCCCGATACGCGCTCCTCGCCCTGCTCCTCGCCCTCGTGCTCGCCGGCGGAGGGCTCCCCGCGGCGAGTGCGGGAACCCCCGTCGGGTTCGATCTCGACGACACGATCCTGTTCAGCACGCCGGTCTTCGACAGGGCCTTCAAGAGCGGCGTGAAACCGTTCTCCCGGGAGTTCTGGGAAATCGTCAACACGAGCGACCGGGAGCTGAGCTCGGTCAAGCGGCGAACGGAGGCGCTGATCGGCGAGCACCAGCGGAACGGCGACGAGATCTACGTCATCAGCGGGCGGGAGCCGGTCCGGGAGGAGGCGGTGCAGTCGTTCCTGCACGACCGCCTGGGGATCAAGCCGGAGAACGTGCACTTCACCGGCCTCTCACCTGACAGCGCAAGCCCCTCCGGGATTGCCCCCAACAGCAAGGCCGAGGTCATGAAGAGCCTGGGCATCACCGTGTTCTACGGGGACTCGGACACCGACATCGCCGATGCCCGGGCGGCGGGAGCCAAGGGGATCCGCATCCAGCGGTCGGAGCGGTCGTCGTACAAGGACCGCTACCATCCGGGCTCGCTCGACGAGGAGATCGTTCCCGACTCGGCGGAGTGAGGCCCGCCGGCGGGCCGCTGCGTCCAGATCGCGCGCAGCACGTCGAGAAACTCGTCGGCGCGCGCCGGCCGATCCCCGCGTCCGGGGTCCCGATACGGACCCGCCTCTCCCCGCTCTTCTCCAAACCGAGATACCCGACGTGGTCGCGGGGGTTCCGGGAGGACGGTCGAGGCCGGGCCGAGGCCCGGTGGCGCGCTACAGCAGCGAGCGCCAGACCTCCGACATGACGAAGAAGCCGCCCACGACAAGAGCACCTCCCGCGAGGCGACTGACGAGCTGACCGGCGGGGGCGACCTTCTCCCCAAGCACGAAGGCCGCGATCGCCGCGACCCACACCAGGTTCATGACGCCGGCCACGAACAGCAGGGCCATCAGGATCCAGCAGCAGCCCACGCAGTAGGCCCCGTGCCGCAGCCCCATCACGAACGCCCCCACCTGCCCCTCACGCCACCCCGTCATCAGAAAGGAGAGCGGGGAGCGGCAGTGGGTAAGACACGCCCGCTTCAGCGGCGTCCACTGGAAGATCCCGGCGGCGATGAGGAGGCCGCCACCAAGAAGCGGACTCGTGCTGGCCATCACGGCGGAGAGGAGAGCCAGATCGTGGAGGCCCCACTGCGCGAGGGCGGCGAGGGCCGCGTACGCGGTCCAGACCACGACGTACCCGAGGAGGAACACCGCTGTGGGCACGATCGGTCGCTGCTGTTCCCGCCGCTTGCGGTAGACCATCGCGAACATCAGGATCATGGGAGCGGCCGAGGGGACCATCATGGCGACCATCATCACCGCCCACATCACGAACGCCAGCAGCACATCGACGGGGCCCCACCGGTGCATCTGCGGCATGGCCATGCCCGTCATTTCCGTGCTGGGCATGGCGCGGGCGAGATGGACGAGATACAGCCAGGCAAGGATCGCGATTCCAGCCAGGCAGACCCCCAGGATCGCGCGATCACGTCCGAGGAGAGCGTCGAGCGACGGCTGGCTCATGCTCAGGCCCTCCTGCCGCCCGGATGCGATCCAGGCGGGCCGCCCAGCCCTATCCGTTCGACCAGTCGAACTCGTAGTGGATCCAGTTCGTCTTCTCGGACGCCACCGACAGCCCGGCCGCGGCCGCCTGGAACGAACCCTGGCCACACTCGCCCTTCTTCCAGATGAAGCCATTCGGGAGGTGCACGTCGGCGAGATGGTCTTCGCCGGTCACGGGGTTCTTGAACGCGTCGCCGCGCCCCTCCCCCACCCCTTCCGCCCGGAAGGTGCTCTTCCTCCCGCTGCCTTCGATCGTGATCTTGGCCCTCACCAGCCCGACGACCTCCGCCGTCGGCCCGAGAAGCTCCCACGGCAGGCCGCCGAGCTTTCCCGTGAAGATCTGGGCCAGCGCCTCGACCTGCCCGTCCGTGGTCGCCGGGTCGACGACGAAGGCGACCTGGCCGTTTCCCTCGTGGATCGCCTTTGGCCAGACGTAGACCCCGGCGCACTTCACGCCGGAGAGATCCACATCGCCGCACACGCCCCGGCTGACGTTGAGACCGACGAAGGCGCGGCAGCTGCCGTCCTTGGAGTTCGGAAACCCTCCGAAGTTGCAGCCGCAACCGAAGTCGCAGTTGCAGAACTCGTAGCCCTGACCCTCGAGCTGCCAGCGAACTGCGGTGGCTGTCGTCATGTCCTCACCTTCGTCGAGGAAGTCCAACGATGACACGGGGCGCCGGTATCGGCGGACTCTATCGCGGCGCCGGTGGAGCTGTCAACGCCGTATCAAGGTCCGGGGGCAGATAGCAGGCAGATAGCCGGCCTCGCAGGGCGCGGAGAACCTCGGCGACACCCACACCCGGGCCACGGACAGCCCCTATGCGGCGAGGTAGTTGAGCGACAAGGACGAACGCGCGCACCAGCTGCGTTCCGACGCCCCCCGAGTTCCGGATCTCCCGCTCGAGATCGTGGTATCCCCCCGTTCTCGCCGAAGGCTGGAACTCTCCGGTTCGCATGGCTCTCGACGGGATTGCTCCAGGCCGACCGGATGACGGCCAGGGGCATTCCGGCGGCGATGAGGACGAGCCTGTAGCAACATGGTGGCCGCCACGGGCCAGGCTGAAGTACGATGGACCACCACGAGCG
>CAZWXA010000441.1:0-3502 GCA_964637755.1 uncultured bacterium
CGGGAAGTCGATCACGAGCAATACGATCACGAGCGACGTCTACGCCTTCATCTTCGACCAGAAGGGGCTGATGGCCGGGCTCGGCATCCAGGGATCGAAGATCACGAGGATCGACAAGAAGTAACGGCCGGGTCCGTGCACCGTCACGAGCCGAAGAGGAGAACCCCGATGCTGGCAGTCCGCATGCTACTGGTCTTCGTCTGGATGCTCGCCTTGTCCGTCGCCCCGGCGCGTGCCGGAGAGGCGATGGAGGCGGACATCGATATCCTCCGGGAGAGCATCCGCGCGAACAAGAAGGCGCTGGTCGCCGCGAACCTCGGGCTGACCGACGAGGAGGCCAAGCAGTTCTGGCCGGTCTACGACCGCTACCAGGGCGAGCTGAAGGGGATCAACGACCGCCTCCAGAAGGTGATCGAGGACTACGCCGCGAATTTCCATGATCTCTCGAACGAGAAGGCCATGCAGCTTACCGGCGACTATCTCTCGGTGGAGGAGGATCGCGCCAAGGTGCGACGGTCGTATCTCCCAGAGATCGCGAAGACGATGCCCGGCAAAAAGGTGGCTCGCTTTTATCAGATCGAGAACAAGATGGACGCCGTCCTCCGCTACGATCTGGCCGAGCAGATTCCGGTCGTCGAATAGCCCTTCCCCGAGAACACGGGCAAGGTCACGCTGTTCATCGACGGTGCCCAGGTGCGCCAGGGGCGATCGAGAAAGTCGTCCTTGGCAAGTACTCTCGGAGCCCTTCGACGTCGGCGGGGACAACGGCAGGGCGGTGGACCGCAAGGCGTACACGTCGCCGTTCAAGCTCAGCGATACGCCGAGCTCGGTGCGGTTCGATCTGAAGTACATGGCAATCTAGGTGCCATGCAACCGAGATTTCAAGGATCATGCCGTGCGATGGCCGTAACCGAAAGGAAGAGACGCAAACCATGACTCGTACGCTCCTGAGAACATTGGGCGCTACCACGCTGACGTGTGCGCTGGCCGGAACGAGCGCTGTTGGCCAGGAAGCCGACCAGGGTGCCGATCTGGCGAGGAAGCTGCAGAACCCGGTTGCGGCGCTGATCAGCGTGCCGTTTCAGAACAACTTCGAGTGGGGGGGTGGCCCACACAGCAAGGGCTTCAAGTACACGCTCAACTTCCAGCCGGTCATCCCGATCTCGATATCGGACGACTGGAGTCTCATCTCGCGCACCATCGTTCCGATCATCCATCAGGACGACGTCATTCCCAACAGCAGTCAGGGCGGCATGGGGGACATCCTGCAGAGCGCGTTCTTCTCGCCCAAGGCGCCCGGCCCGGGCGGGGTCATCTGGGGCGCCGGGCCGGCGTGTCTTCTGCCGACCACCACCGAGCGCGGCCTGGGCGCGGAGAAATTTGGCATCGGCCCGACCGCCGTTTTCCTGCGCCAACAGTCCGGCTGGACGTACGGGTTGCTGGCAAATCACCTCGTCTCGATCGGTGGCACGCACAGCACTTCGGACGTCAACGCGACCTTCCTGCAGCCGTTCCTGTCCTATACGACGAAGACCTACACCACCTTCGCCGTCAACACCGAGTCGACGTACGACTGGGAGAATAGCAAGTGGACGGTACCCCTGAACGCCTCGGTGGCACAGCTGCTCAAGCTCGGTGGCCAACCGATGCAGTTCCAGATCGGCCCCAAGCTATACGTCGAAGGCCCAACCGGCGCACCCGACTGGGGCGTTCGCTTCGCGTACATTCTGCTGTTCCCCAAGTGAGCGCCCCACAAGCACGGCTGAACCGGTCAAGGTCCGTGGGCGCGACCCGTACCGCTTCGATGCTCCACCCCACCGAGGGCAGACTCGATGACCTGGCTGCAGCGCTACCGCGTTCGGAGTTTCTTGAAGAACTCCGTCTGGTTCATGCCGTTCCTGGGCATGGTGTTCGCGATGGTCGCGGTCCGCGTGATTGGCAAGGGATGGGCGGGACAATAGCTGGCGGATGAAGCGCCTCGCCGGTCGCATCATCGTCGGTGGGCTCGTCGTCGCGGCAGCACTCGGCGGGCTGCTCACCTGGCGGCTGGCGCGTGGGCCGATCGACGTGCCCTTCCTGAGCTCCTACATCGCGCGGGCGCTCAGCTCCGACGGCGGGCCGACCGTCCGCGTGCGCTCGACGGCGCTCGTGTGGGATCCCGGCGAGCATGAGGTCAGGCTCCGCCTGCGCGATGTCGAGGTGTCGAGCCCGACCGGCGCCCCGGTCGGGCTGGTGCCCTCGCTGGCCGTCGGCCTCAGCCTGCGCGCGCTGCTGCGCGGCGTGATCGCTCCGGCCGAGGTCGTCGCAGAGGGCGTGCGCCTCCGTGTCGTCCTCCGGCCCGACGGCTCCGTCGATCTCGGACTGGGCGCGGAGGGGGAGGGAACCCTCAGCTCCTCGCCACGGCTCGTCGTCGACCGTGTTGTCGGAGCATCGGGTGCGCCCGGGTCCGGCGAGTCGTTCCGGTCGCTCGTGTTGCGCCGTGGAGAGGTCGAGCTCGTCGATCCCGAGAACGGATCCTCGTGGCAGGCGCGCGACGTCGACCTGGTACTGCGGCCGGCCGGCGCGGGGCTCGACGCCGAGCTGACCGGCCGCCTGGCCTTCGGTCCCGCGCTCGTCCCGATCCGTATCGACGCCGCCTATCGGCGCGATCCCGAGCGCTTCGAGATCGGGCTGGGCTTCCGCAACCTCGATCCTTCCGCCGTCGGTACGTCGATGCCGGCAGGATCTCCCGCGGTTCTTGCAATGCTGTCCGGGCTCCGGCTTCCAATCGACGGGAGGGTGGCGGTCACGCTCGACGCCGCCCGCGCGCCGGTGCGCGCGCGGCTCAAGCTGCTCGGCGGACCGGGGACGGTCGACGTGGCCGCGGTGCCGGGAGGATCCCTCGCAATCACACGCTTCCGGGCGGCGCTCGCCGTCGAGCAGGACAAGGGCAGGATCGGGCTTCAGCTGGTGTCGCTCGACCTGGGACGCGGCGCCGTCCGGGTGTCCGGCGAGGTGCGCGGCCTGGGCGGTCCCGGCGATGTCGATCTCGCCATCTCGATCAAAGACGTGCCGGTCGACGAGATCGGTCGGTACTGGCCGGAGGGGGTCGCAGCCGACGCGCGCCGGTGGGTGATGCGCAACGTCCGTGGCGGGCACGTGCACAGCGCCAGGGCCCGGGTCAGCGGGACGGTCCGCGATGCGGCGCCGACGTCGCTGGCGTTCGGCGCGCCGACGGGATCGTTCCTCTTCGACGGCCTCACGGTGCGCTACCTGCCCGCGATGTCGCCGGTCACCGGTGTGGCGGGGACCGGCAGCTTCTCGGAGCGTGGCCTCCGCCTTCGTGTCGCGCGCGGAGCGGTCGGTCGTGTCGGGCTCGTCCACGCGACCGTCGACGTTCCGGGCGCGCAGGGCGGCCGGCCGACGATCGTCGACGGCTCGCTACGCGGCCCGCTCGCGGACGCACTGACGCTGCTCGAGCAGGATCCGTCGCTGGCGCTCTCACGGGCAATCGGCGTGGCGC
>CAZWXA010000442.1:0-3498 GCA_964637755.1 uncultured bacterium
GCAGTTCATGCTCGGGCAGGTCCTCCTGAAGACCGGGCACCCCGACAGGGCCATCGGCGCCTTCGGCAGGGCGATCGGGATTCTCCCCCCCTACTCGGACAGCCATCTCCAGCTCGGCCTCGCCTACGAGCGGCAGCGGCGCTGGGCGGACGCGGAGGCGTCCTACAAGCGGGCGCTGGCCCTCCGGATCGACGCTCACGGGCCGGACCACCGCGCCGTGGCGGAGTGCCTCAATCGCCTCGCGCGGCTCTCTCTTTCGGAGGCCAGGGGAGCTGGGGCTGCTCCATCGGATCAAAGGTGGGAACGAGCGGAAACGCGCTTCCGGCAGGCGCTCGCAATCCGGGAGAAGGTCCAGAACCCACAGCAAGCGTGGGCCGCTGACAGCCTCGGCGGGCTCGCCGAGCTCTACGTCGTCCTGGCCGACCGAGGCGGGGCGCCGTCGCCCGCGGCTCTGTATTCCAGGGCGGCTTCGCTCTTCGAGCAGGCGCTGGCCATCCAGGAGAACCTCCTCGGCCAGGACCACCCCGCTCTCGCCCAGACGCTGAACGAGCTGGGGGCGGTCTACATCGCGCAGCGCAGGTTCGACCGGGCGGAGCCCCTCGTCCGGCGGGCGGTGGCGATTCGCCAGAAGGTCCTGGGTCCGGACGAGCCGGCGGTGGCGCTCAGCTTGAACAACCTCGCACTGGTCTACTACCACACCGCGCGGTACGCCGAGGCCGAGCCGCTGTACCAGCGCGCACTGGCGATCCTGGAAAGGGCGATCGGCTCAGACCATGCGGCGGTCGCCCAGACGCTGGAAAACTATGGTGCCCTGCTCGGCAAGCTGAAGCGCGGAGACGAGGCCAGCAGGCTGGAGCGCCGCGCCCGGCTGATCCGCGCGGCCCCGGGGCCCCCGAAGTAGCGGGGCGACGGTCGCTCGCCCGACGACGATCACCCACGCATGGGGGTGGGTCGAAGGCAGCCAGATCGCGGAAGGTGCACGCCGGCTCTCTCTGATCGCCGATACTCGCCCTCGCGCCGGTCGCCCGCCGCCTGAGGACATCGCTCCGCCGCTGACGTTCGTCCCCGGTCGCGGGCCCCGAGATCTCGACGAGGTCCGCGAAATCCTTCCCGCCGGACACGCTCTCGGGTCGGCATCGGCTCCCCGGGTCCTCGGGTGAGAGGAGGGTGATTCCTCCGCGAAATGAGACTAGTCGTGGGCAGGAATATGTGATATTACGTCCCGCAATATAGTAACACCACACAGCCCGTGAGGGGGGGTCCAATGCAGATCGCGGCAATGGTCCTGGTGGCGCTCTTGCTTCTGCCCCGTTGCGCACCGGCCCAGGAATCCCAGCCTTCGGCTCCGCCATCCGCGGCGGCTCCTCCGGCGGCGGAATCGGTTCTGCCCCCGCTCGTGGTGACGGCGCCGCCCCCGATCTCCTCGTCCTCGGAGGCCTTGATTCCCGGGAAGGACTTCGAGCTGATGCCGCAGGGCCGCCCCGCCGACGTGGTCCGGCTCATCCCGGGTCTGAGCATCGCCCAGCACCAGGGGGGCGGCAAGGCCGAGCAGTACTTCTTGCGTGGCTTCGATGCCGACCACGGCACGGACGTGGCCCTCTTTGTCGACGGCCTCCCCGTCAACCTCCGGAGCCACGCCCACGGCCAAGGCTACGCCGACCTCCACTTCCTGATCCCGGAGACGGTCAAGCTGGTGGAGGGGTTCAAGGGACCCTACTTCATGGAGTTCGGGGATTTCGCCACCGCGGGCGCCGTGAACTTCGTGCTCCGGGACTACGTGGAGAAGAACGTGTTCGAGGTCGCGGGCGGGAGCTGGAACACCCAGCGCCTGCTCGCCATGATCTCCCCGACCCGCGACGCGCTCAAGACGCTGATCGCGCTGGAGTTCTTTCACAGCGACGGTCCGCTCGACAATCCGAACCAGTACTTCCGGTACAACGGCCTCGCCAAGGCCACTGCCACGCTGGCCGAGGACATGACGCTCTCCCTTTCGGCGGCCCACTACCGTGGCGACTGGCACGGGTCGGGGGAGATCCCGGAGCGGGCTGTTCGCCAGGGCCTCATCGACCGGTTCGGCTCGATCGACCCGACCGAAGGTGGCCAGACCCAGCGAACGAACGTCAACACGGACTTCCGATGGAAGATCTCCGACTCTGATTCAGCCAGAGCCCACGCCTACTTCTCGTACTACGAGCTGAACCTGTTCAACGATTTCACGTTGTTCCTGAACGATCCCGTCAACGGCGACGAGATCAACCAGCGGGACCGCCGGGCCCTCGGCGGGCTCGACCTGGAGTACCAGCACCGGAGCACCCCCTTCGGCATGAGCCTGAACACCACCGGCGGGTTCCAGTACCGGGTCGACACCGCCCGCGTCATCCTGGGGACGGCCACCCGGCGGCGCCCGATCGCACGGACCCAGGACGTGGATCTGGTCGAGCAGTCGTACTCGCCGTATCTCAAGTTCGATCTCGTCCCCCTGCGCTGGCTCCGCCTGGTCACCGGCGCCCGTGGCGACATCTTCAGCTACGACGTGAGCCAGAACGTGAGCGTCGCGCGGGGGGACCTGAACGGGGAGGTGACGAAGGCGCGACCGAACGTCAAGGCCAACCTGATTCTCGGGCCCTGGTTCGAGACGGAATTCTTCGCCAACTTCGGGACCGGGTACCACAGCAACGACGCCCGCGCGGTCATCGCCGACCCGAAGCTGGAAGCCCTGCCCACCGCGACCGGGCACGAGTTCGGATTCAGGACGCGGATCCTGCCGCGGACCCAGATCTCCGCGACCTACTGGTGGCTCGATCTCGACAGCGAGCTGGTCCTCGTCGGCGACGAGGGCACGACCGAGGCGCGGGGGCCGAGCCATCGTGAGGGGTTCGAGTTCGCGACGCGTGTCCAGCTCCTCGACTGGCTCAACTTCTCGGGAGACCTCACGTATACGACGAAGGCCGAGTTCGACAACGGCGACGCGCTCCCGCTGGCACCGAGATGGACGGCGCGCGCGGATCTGACCGCCCGCCTGCCCTGGGGCCTGGACACGAGCTTTCAGATGCGGCACCTCGGCGACCGCTATGCGACGGAGGATCGCACGCAGACCGCGCGCGGCTACACCCTCTTCGACGTCATCGGGCGCTATCGCTGGAAGAATCTCGAGGCCTTCCTGAGCATCGAGAACCTCTTCGACGCCGACTGGCGCGAGGCCCAGTTCCTCTTCGAGTCGCGCCTTCCGGGCGAGCCGGCAGCCGGGATCGCCGATATCCACTTCACGCCCGGAAACCCGCGCACCTTCCTCGGGGGGCTCACCGTCCGGTTCTGACGACGCCTGCGCCTGGTGGGCGAGACCTCGTCGGTCGACCGTGGACTCGGGATGGCCGTGGGCGGGTCGCTCCTGGTCCACGGAGGCACGATCCAGGGCCTCCCCCTACGATCGGCGGCGATTCTGGACGGTAGGTGCCGCCGAACACAAAAAAGGGGCGGCGAGTTTCCTCGCCGCCCCTT
>CAZWXA010000443.1:0-3485 GCA_964637755.1 uncultured bacterium
GCGTCCAGGACCATCCCGAATCATAGGAACCGGCGCCCTGGCTGTCAAGGAACCCACCCCCCGCGAACGCGACCGGCTCGCCGAGATACGGCAGGGTCTACGATAGTCCAGATGGCGCAGAACCCCCTGGCCTGGCTCCTCGCGCGGTGGGAAGCGGTGGACCCATCGCTCGCTCACGTGCTCGTGCGGACCGGATCGATCGTCGGCGCGCTCCTGGTCCTGCTGATCGTCTACCGCGTGCTGGCGCATCTCGTGGCTCGCCTTCTCGTCGAGCGCGAGGGGGAGGCGGGGCTCTCGCCCCGCGTCCAGCGCGCACGCACCCTTGGCCCGCTCCTCACGAACACGCTCCGGTGGGTCTTCCTGTTCGTGGCGTTCGTGATCGTGCTCCGCGAGATGGGCGTCGACGTCCAGGCGTTGCTCGTCTCGGCGGGCGTGCTCGGCCTGGCCTTCAGCCTCGGCGCCCAGAGCCTGATCCGCGACCTCATCAGCGGCTTCTTCCTGCTGTTCGAGGGGCTGATCGCGGTCGGCGACACGATCGAGGTCGGGCCGCACACCGGGGTCGTGGAGGCCGTCGGGCTCAGGGTCACCAGGGTGCGGATGCTGAACGGCGCGCTCCGGATCGTCCCGAACGGACAGCTCATGGAGTTCGCGAACCTCAGCCGGGAGTGGGCCCGGGCCGTGGTGGAGGTCCCCGTTCCGTACGAGGCCGACGTGAAGAAGGCGATGGCCGTGCTGCAGCAGGTCGGGAGCGCCTGGGCCGCGGAATCGCGGATCGCGCTCGATGCGCCCCAGGCGCAGGGCATCATCCGCTTCGGAGACGGTGACGCGGTGCTGCGGCTCCTGGCGAAGGTCGATCCGGCGTGGCGGTTCGACGCCGAGCTGGACCTTCGCCGGCGGATCAAGGAAGCGTTCGACCGGGAGGGGATTCCCCTCCCGTCGTTCTCACGGACCGTCCTCGTGAGACGAGACGGCTCGAAGGAGCAACCCGCATGAGCGTACGGAAAGCGGTGTTTCCCGCGGCGGGCCTCGGAACCCGGTTCCTGCCCGCCACCAAGGCCCAGCCGAAGGAGATGCTGCCGCTCGTCGACAAGCCCACGATCCAGTACGTGGTCGAGGAGGCGGTGGCGTCCGGCCTCCAGGAGATCATCATCGTCACCGGCCGGGGCAAGCGGGCGATCGAGGATCACTTCGACGCGTCCTTCGAGCTCGAGTACTACCTGAACGACCGGGGCAAGCTCGAAGAGCTGGCGCAGATCAAGACGATCTCCGAGATGGCGTCGGTCTCCTACGTGCGCCAGAAGGAGCCGCGGGGTCTCGGCCACGCCATCCTGTGCGCCCGGCCGCTCGTCGGCTCGGAGCCCTTTGCCGTCTTCCTCGGCGACGACGTCGTCGTGTCGGACACGGTGCCGTGCATGCGCCAGCTCCTCGACGTCTTCGAGCAGCGCGGCGGCCCGGTGATCGCGGTGGAGCGCGTGCCGCCGGAGCACATCCATCAGTACGGGGTGATCGCCGGCCGGCATCTCGGCGGCGGCGTCTACGAGATCTCCGATCTGGTCGAGAAGCCGTCGCGCTCCGAGGCGCCGTCCGACCTGGCGATCATCGGGCGGTACGTGCTGACCCCCGATCTCTTCCCGATCCTGGCCGAGACCGGCGAGGACCCGCGCGGCGAGATCCAGCTCACGAGCGGCCTCCGGGCGCTCTGCGGGCGCCGGCCGATGTTCGCGCTCGCCTTCGAGGGGCGGCGCTACGACACGGGAGACAAGCTCGGATTCCTGAAGGCGACCGTGGAGTTTGCGCTCGCGCGGCCCGACCTGGCCGACGAGTTCCGCGCCTACCTGAAGCAGCTCAGACTATAGAGGGGGCGGGCCCCGGGGCGGGCCCCCGGGCTGTCGCCACGCCCGCCCCCGTTCGCCGCAGGCGTGCCCGCTGATGCGAGGCGCGGTGCGTGTGCGCGAGGCTGACGCCGGGCTGTCGCCACGCCCGCCCCGTTCGCCGCGCGCACCGCGGGCGGGTTTGACTTCGCTGGGGGTTTCTGCGATATCTGACGCCAGGACATGGCACCCCGTCCCGAGCATCCCTTCCACACCGCTTCCGACGCCGAGATCAAGCGGGGCGAGGTATCGGACGTCTACTTCGCGCGGACCGTGCAGATCCTCGAGGCCCGGTCCGCCCGCCAGCGGGTCAAGGCCGAGATCTATCTGAAATCCCTGCCGGCGGAGTGGCAGTGGGGCGTCCTGGCCGGAATCGAGGAGGCGGCGGCCCTCCTCGAGGGCGTGCCGGTCGACGTCGTTTCGATGCACGAGGGGACCATGTTCGGCCCGTACGAGCCCGTGATGGCCGTCGAGGGTGTCTACGTGGAATGGGCCCAGTACGAGACGGCCCTCCTCGGGCTCCTCTGCCAGGCGTCGGGGATCGCCACCAAGGCGGCCCGCTGCAAGAAGGCGGCGGGGGATCGACAGGTGATCTCGTTCGGCGCGCGCCGCATGCATCCGGCGATCGCGCCCATGATCGAGCGCAATGCCTTCGTCGGCGGCTGCGACGGGGTCGCCGTCACCAAGTCGGCCGAGCTGATCGATGCGGACCCGACGGGGACGATCCCTCACGCCCTCGTGCTCGTCATCGGGGACACGGTCGAGGCCCTCAGGAGCTTCAACGAGGTGGTCGATCAGAAAGTGCGCCGGGTCGCCCTGATCGACACCCTGCAGGACGAGAAGTTCGAGGCCATCCGGGTGGCCGAGGCGCTCGGCCGGGATCTCTACGCGGTGCGGCTCGACACGCCGTCCTCGCGCCGCGGCGACTTCCTCCGCATCCTGCAGGAGGTGCGGTGGGAGCTGGACCTCCGCGGCCACGAGCACGTGCGGATCCTCGTGTCGGGGGGAATCGACGAGTACGAGATCCTGCGGCTGAACGAGGTCGTCGACGGCTACGGCGTCGGCACCTCGATCGCCAACGCGCCGGTGTTCAACTTCGCCCTGGACATCATGGAGATCGAGGGCCGGCCGTTCGCCAAGCGGGGCAAGTGGTCGGGGGCCAAGCAGGTCTACCGCTGCCGATCGTGCGGCGCCACGGTCGTCGTTCCCGCGGCGAAGACGCCCGGCGCCTGCCCCTGCGGCGGCGAGCGGGACCCCCTGCTCAGACCGCTCATCAGGCAGGGCCGCCTGGTCCGCGATCTGCCGCCCCCGCGGACGCTCCGCGAGCACGTGCTCGACCAGTTGCGCCGGGTGACGCTCGACACGCTCCGGCGGACGGGCCAGCGCGCCGACTTCTAGCGGAGGCCGGTGAAAAGGGCGCATCTGCGTCGTTGGCTCGGGCGCTCCTCCCGGCGGCGTATAGGAATACGCCTCGGTCGTCGCTCCCTCGCCGCCTAGCATCTGCGCCCTTTTGACCAGCCTCCCCGGGCAGACCTCAGCGCCTCCCATCACTGCGAACAGGTCGATTCGCACGGGGCGAGCAGCCGTTCTCGTTAGAGGCCGAGCGACCGGCGC
>CAZWXA010000444.1:0-3485 GCA_964637755.1 uncultured bacterium
CCCGCCGCGCCACCCGTCCGGTCCCAGTTGCCGCCGTTCATGAATAATCCGGGCTGGTGACGCGATCGACGCCCCGCGCCGCGGCCCCGGTGCCTTCGCGCGAGGACTCCCGGGGACGCGCCACTCGCCGGGGGGGAACCCGCGTCGTGGCCTGCGGTACGGGTACAAGGCGATTGACTTGGATTTCTCGCTGGTGATAACCTTCACAAAGTTTAGCGGGCGTCCTGAGTTCAGCAAACCTCCTGGAGGGTGTGACTCTCACGATGACGGCGAAGGCAGGCGTTGCTGTGCTCGGCGTCGTGCTTCTCGTCGCTCTGGTGTCTTTCGCCGTGTCGTCGTGGGCGCCCGCTGCCGCGACGAGCTCGCTCCAGCCCATCAACTTCCCCCACAACATCCACGTCCAGCAATACAAGATGGACTGCCAGTACTGCCACGCCGACGCGCGCCGCTCCGGGTTCGCCGGGTTGCCGTCGGTCGCGCGGTGCATGGGGTGCCACAAGATCACGGCAGCGGACCGGCCGGAGATCAAGAAGCTCGCCGAGTTCTTCTCGAAGAAGGAGCCGATCCCGTGGACCCGGGTCTACAAGGTGCCGGAGTTCGTCTACTTTCCGCACAAGGCGCACATCCGGGCCGAGGTCAAATGCCAGACCTGTCATGGCCCCGTGGAGACGATGACCACGGTGGGAGCGACGACCGGGCCGAGCCTCGTGACCGATCTCCTGAATCTCGCCGGGTTGCGCCCCGCGCCACCGGTCCTGACGATGGGATGGTGCGTGGATTGCCACCGCGAGCAGAACCGGACGGCGCGCAAACAGGCGCCGACGGACTGCGTGGCGTGCCACCACTGACCCGGCACGCCATCTGATGGACCGACGCGAGTTCTTCAAGATCGTGGCGGGGACGGGCGCGGCCGCGGCGACCGCCGGCTGTGGGCGGGCAGCGGAGACGCTCCTCCCACAGGTCGTGCCCAACGACCAGATCGTCCCCGGCACGCCCGCGTTCTTCGCGACCGTCTGCCGCGAGTGCCCCGCGGGGTGCGGCGTGCTCGCCGAGAACCACGACGGCCGGGTCACGAAGCTCGAAGGCAATCCCGATCACCCCGTGAATCGTGGCGCGCTCTGCATCCGCGGCCAGGCCGCCCTGCAGGGGCTCTACCATCCGGACCGGCTGCCCGGTCCGCGGCTCCAGGGGCGCGCGGTCACCTGGGACGAGGCCGAGAAGGCCCTCGCCGACACGCTCCGCGCGGCCCGGACCGCCGGCAGGGGGCAGGCGATCGCGCTCGTCTCCCAGCTCGAGAGCGGCAGCCTGGCGGCGCTGATGGACGTCTTCGTGAACGCGCTCGGCGCCCGCCCGAGGATCGCGTTCGAGCCCTTCGCCTACGAAGCGCTCCGGGCCGCGAACCGGCTCACCTTCGGACGCGATGCGATCCCGTACTATGCCTTCGAGGAGGCCGGGGTCATCCTCTCCTTCGGTGCGGACTTCGTCGAGACCTGGCTCTCCACCGTCGAGTACACGCGCAACTTCTCGCGGATGCATGCGCTGCGCGACGGTCGCGCGGGCACGCTGATCCAGGTGGAGCCCCGCCAGTCGTTGACCGCGGCGAACGCGGACGTATGGGTCCAGATCGCGCCGGGCACGGAGGGCGTGCTGGCCCTCGCGGTGCTCAAGGTGATGGTCGACGAGGGTCTCGCCGACCGGGCCTTTGCGGAGGCCGTGGGGGGCCTGGATCTCGAAGCGGCGGCGCGGGCGACGGGGGTCGCAACCGAGACGATCGGGCACATCGCCCGGACGTTCGGAACGGCCAAGCCCGGCCTGGCCGTGGGCGGCGGCGTGGCCATGTCCGGGAGGGACGCGACGCAGACGCAGGTCGCCATCAACCTTCTGAACGCCGCCGCCGGCAACGTCGGCCGGACGGTACGATTCGGCCCCGACTCGGCGTTCACGAAGGCGAGCCCCTACCGCGACCTCGCCGCGCTGACGGCGGCGATGGCGGCGGGGGAGGTCGAGGTCCTGCTGCTCGGCAACGGCGTGAACCCGGCCTTCACGCTGCCGGCGGGGCTCCAGTTCACCGAGGCGATCAAGAAGGTGCCGTTCGTCGCGAGCTTCTCGAACATGCCGGACGAGACGTCGGCGCTGGCGCACCTCGTCCTGCCCGACGCGCACTGGCTCGAGAGCTGGGGCGATTACTCGCCGCGCGAGGGAGTCACGGGGCTGATGCAGCCGGCGATGTCTCCCGTGCGGGACTCGCGGCCGATGGGCCAGGTGTTGCTGTCGCTTGGCCGCGCGGTCCTTGGCACCGAGGAGGGCAAGGGGCCGCTGCCCTGGGCGAGCTTCGAGGCGTACCTGAAGAGTGCGTGGGAAGCCCGGGTGCCCGCAGACGGCTGGGAAGAGTCGCTCCGGCGCGGCGGCGTCTGGAAGGATGCCTCGCCCGTCACCGTCTCCCTGCGACGGCCCCAGGCGCTTTCCGTTTTGCCGGCCAAGCTCGACGGCGACGCCGGCGGGTTCACGCTGCTCGCGCACCCGTCCCTGCGCTGGTACGACGGCCGGGGGGCGAGTCGCTCCTGGCTGCAGGAAGCCCCCGATCCGGTGACGCAGGCCGCGTGGGACGCGTGGGTGGAGATCCCGGCGTCAGCCGCCCGGAGGCTCGGCATCACGCGAGGGGACGTCGTGCGCGTGACCTCTCCCGCCGGCGCGGTCGAGCTGCCCGCGTACCCGTCCGAGACGATCCACGACGGCGCGGTCGCGATCCCGATCGGCCAGCATTACGCGCCGTACCACATCCCGCGCTACGTCACGGCCGGGGGGCCGATGAATCCCATGGCCTTGCTGCCGTCGGCGGTCGATCCAGAGTCGGGCGGGCTCGCGTTCCTCGCCGTCCGCGTGACGCTCGAGAAGACGGGCGCGCGGCGGCCCCTCGCCGTGCTCCAGGCGACGCACGACCAGGACGAGCGCGAGATCGCCCGCGAGATCGACCTCGCCGCCGCGCGGGAGATCGAGCTGCGGGGCCGGCCGCCGGAGCACGCGAACCTTCCGAGCCTCTACCCCGACCAGGTCTATCCCAACCACCGCTGGGGCATGGCCATCGATCTGGACGCCTGCGTGGGCTGCTCGGCGTGCATGGTCGCCTGCCAGGCCGAGAACAACGTCGCGATCGTCGGCAAGCCTCGGGCCGCCTACGGCCGGCAGCTCCACTGGATCCGGATCGAGCGCTGGGCGCAGGGCACGCCGTCGCACCCGGCCAACATCTTCCTGCCGATGCTCTGCCAGCGGACCGAGGAAGGCCTGAACGCGCAGGTCTACAACCGCTGCGTGGGCACGCGGTACTGCGGCAACAACTGCCCGTATCACGTGCGGCGGTTCAACTGGTTCCAGTGGGAGTGGCCCGAGCCGCTCGACGTCCAGCTCAACCCCGACGTCACGGTCCGCCAGCTCGGCGTGATGGAGAAGTGCACGATGTGCGTCCAGCGGATCATCGAGGGCAAGGA
>CAZWXA010000445.1:0-3472 GCA_964637755.1 uncultured bacterium
GAAGACGCGGGAGGGCATGCCGGCGCTGCTCGAGTTCATCACCGAGAAGGCCGTCGACTTCTCGATGTTCCCCTGACGCTGGGGGGCGTGGACGCGGACACCGGGTACCTGGAACGGGCGCAGGGGCTCGCCGCCCTGATCGAGGCGTCCGCCGATCAGGCCGAGCGCGAGCGCCGGCTGCCCGAGCCGCTCGTCGCGGCGCTCGCGGACCTGGGCCTGTTTCGCCTGCTCCTGCCTCGCTCGCTCGACGGCGCCGAGGTCGATCCCGTCACGTTCGTCCGCGTCATCGAGGACGTCGCCAGGACGGACGCGAGCACCGCCTGGTGCCTCTGTCAGGTCTCGGGATGCTCCATGGTCGCCGCGTACCTCGACCCCGGCGTCGCCCAGCAGATCTTCGGGAGCGATCCCCGGGCGATCCTGGCCTGGGGCCCCGGGTCGAACGTGCACGCCGTCGCCGTCGACGGGGGCTACCGCGTGTCGGGCACCTGGAACTTCGCCAGCGGCGGTCGGCACGCGACCTGGCTCGGCGGCCCCTGCCCGGTCTACGAGGCGAACGGGACACCCCGCAGACGCGCGGACGGCAGTCACGAGGGCCGCACGATGCTGTTCCCGGCCGCGCGCGCCACCCTGATCGACGTCTGGAACGTGATCGGCCTGCGCGCGACCGGGAGCGACTCGTTCTCGGTCTCGGACCTCTTCGTCCCCCGCGAGCACTCCGTCGCGCGCGACGACCCGGCGGAGCGGCGCCACGGGGGTCTCCTCTACTGCTTCACGACCGGGAGCATGTACGCCTCGGGCTTCGCCGGCGTTGCCCTCGGCATCGCCCGGAGCATGCTCGCCGCGTTCGTCGACCTTGCGCGGGACAAGACGCCGCGCGGTTTCAAGCAGCCCCTCCGCGAGAGCGCGGTGATCCAGTCCCAGGTGGCCCAGGCCGAGGCGCGGCTCGGCTCCGCACGGACGTTTCTGCTGACAGAGATCGAGGAGATCTGGCGGGCGGTCGGCCGCGCGGGAACGCTGGCCCTCGAACAGCGCGTGCGCATCCGCCTGGCAGCAACCTACGCCATCCACCAAGCCAGGGAAGTCGTGGACTGGGCCTACCACGCCGCCGGTGCCACCGCGATCTTCGCGGGCAGCGCCTTCGAGCGCCGGTTCCGGGACATGCACGCCGTCACCCAGCAGCTCCAGGGCCGCCAGGCGCACTACGAGACGGTCGGGCGGTTCCTGCTCGGCCTCGAGCCCGACACGTCCTTCCTCTGAATCCAGGGCGGCACGATGCGCATCGTCCGGGGATCGGTTCTCGCCATCCCTGCCGAGGCCATCGGGCGAGGAGCGAAGGCGCAGCCACCACGCCGCCGGCCGGCGCCCTATTCGGACGCCGCGCGGGACGGCTCGCTCAGGATTCCGTCGCGAAAGCGCTCCAGAGCGCGGCCAGGCGCTGGAGCGCGGCGGGAGGAAGCGGCCCCTTCTCCACGCAGCGGGCGGCGTACTCGAGTTGCTCCAGGCTCGAGTAGCCGACGAGCACCGTCGAGACCGCCCCGTTGCCGATGGCGAAGCGGAGAGCGGCCTCGATGAGGCTTCCCGCATGGCCCTCCTCGACCAGCGCCGCCAGCCGTTGCGCGCGCCGCACGTCGGCCCGGTAGTCCGGCCCCGACGCGATCGGGTCCACGGAGGGGGCCGCGAGCGGATGCCGGCTCTCGACTCCGCTCAGCGTTCCAGCGGCCAGCACGCGGATGCCGATCACCCCGATGGCCGTCTCGTGCGCAAGAGCGAGGAGGCTCGCGAAGTCCTGCGCGGGAAAGCCCGGCGCCACGGCCACGCCGGCGCTCGGATTCAGGAGGTTGTAGCAGACCTGGGCCGTGTCGAGGAGCCGTGAACCGACAACCCGGTGGAGCGCCGCCGTCTCGCCGAGCGCGCTGATGCCGAGGAAGCGGATCTTCCCCTGGCGCCGCAGACCCTCCAGCACCGGCACCACCTCCTCCAGCACGAGCCGCGCGCTCACCGTCCCGGGCGGGCCACCGTCAGCGATGAGGTTGTGGAGCTGGAACAGGTCGACGCGCTCCATCTGAAGCCGGCGGAGACTCGCCTCGAGCGCGGCGGCGACGGCCTCGCCGACTCGCCCGTGCTCGGTGGGCTCGATCTGGAACTTCGTGCCGACCAGGACCGGGGCGCGCAGCGTCCGGAGGACCTGCCCCAGGCTCCGCTCCGACTCGCCGTCTCCGTAGGATGGTGCGGTGTCGAAGTAGTTGATCCCGAGCTCCAGGGCGCGCGCCACGGCGCGCTCCTGATCGGCGCGCGTCCCACGGACCATCAAGCCGCCGACATTCCCGCAGCCGAACCCCAGCGTCGAGACCGCGAGACCCGTCTTGCCCAGGCTCCTGAGCTCCATGCTCGCCTCCTCGGGCGCCTTCACCGCGCCGTCGTCGTGGAGGTCTCGCCCCCGTGGACAGACCGCGCTCCCTCGACCATCGCCTTCAGCTTGGCGAACGCCAGCTCGCGGGGGAGGTACTTCATCCCGCAGTCGGGCGCGATGACCAGCCGCGAGGCCGGTACGTGCGTCAGGGCCTCACGGATGCGGTCCGCCACGACCTGCGGCGTCTCCGCGGCGGGGGCGCCGAGGTCCAGGACGCCCAGCACGATCGTCTTCGACGGCAGGGCGGCCAGCACCGAAAGGTCAAGGCGGGGCTGGGCGGCCTCGATCGAGATCTGCCGGGCGGCGCAGCGGTCCAGCTCGGGCAGGAAGGAGTAGCCGCTGGGCTTCGCCTTCACGGCGAAGGCGTAGCCGAAGCACATGTGGACGACGGTCGTCTTGCCGATGCCGCGAAGCGCTCGGTCGATGGCGGGGATGGCGTAGGCGCGCGCCTTGTCGGGCTGGGCCTGCATGTACGGCTCGTCCAGCTGGAGCACGTCGACGATGGGCTCCAGGTCGCGCAGCTCGGCGTTGACGGCGTCGGCGTAGGCCATGGCCAGACGCTCTTCGTTCCAGTAGTAGTCGTCCTGGGCGAGCTGGGTCATGGTGAAGGGGCCCGGCAGCGTCACCTTGATCTGGCGGTCGGTCGCGTGGCGCAGGAACCGGGTGTCGCGGACGAGCACGGGACGCTCGCGCACGATGGGACCCACGACGCGGGGGACGCGCGTCGGCCTGCCGGTGCGGCTGATCGCCGTCCCGGGGCGGTCGAGGTCGATGCCGCCCAGCGCCGTGGCGAACTGGTTGAAATAGCTCTCGCGCCGCTGCTCACCGTCGCTGACGATGTCGACGCCGGCCAGCTCCATCTCGCGCACGGCCAGGCGGACGGCGTCGTCCTGCGCCCCCTCCAGGAGGGGCTCGGGGACGCGCCACACCTCGCGCATGCGCACGCGGGGGACGGCGTTCGACTCGAACTTCTCGTGGTCCACGAGCCAGCGCGGCTGCGGGTAGCTCCCGACGACGGTGGTGGTCAGCATGGCCGCAGTGTATCCGATCGCCCGGCGAACC
>CAZWXA010000446.1:0-3461 GCA_964637755.1 uncultured bacterium
GCCACTCCCACTTCGCCCCCCAGCCGTGCGCGGTGGCCCGGGGCAACGAAAAGGGCTGCGCTTCATACTGCACCTCCTCGGTCGGAATCGGTCGTGGTTGTCAGGTCCCGCGCGACCGCCCTGCGGCGCCGCAGGAGCTTCTTGTGCTTGTACTTGATCGGGCCGTCCGGCCCCGCGGGCTCGAACAGGCACTGCGCTTTGTCGTTGTAGGCGTGGGCGCGCAGCAGGCCGGCATGGCGCCAGATCTTGATCGTCGCCGGTGCGACGTTGAGCTGCGTCGCGATTTCCCGCTTGTCGAGCATCCCGGCGGCTCGCAGTCGATCATACCGACTGCGGAGGTGGTACTGCGAGCGGATCCGACCGACCAACAACGCATGAAATGGCTTGCCGGTGCCGGAGCGGTAGCCACGCTCGTTCAGGATCGCGGCAATCGGCGCGTCCGTGTGTTCGTCGAGCAGCGTGTCGATCTCGGTGACCACATCGGGGCTCGTCTGCCGCAACTGCCAGGAGGCGAGGGGCGCTGGCACGTGCAGGGTCGTCGTG
Organism: uncultured bacterium; assembly: GCA_964637755.1. GTDB lineage: Bacteria > Methylomirabilota > Methylomirabilia > Rokubacteriales > CSP1-6 > AR9. The sequence continues at coordinate 544 of CAZWXA010000446.1, forward strand.
GCGCCGCCGCGGAAGCGCACGTGGGCCGTGATCGACGGTCCCTTGACGAGCGTGACGTCCTCGATGAGCAACCGAGCCATCCGCTTGCGCTCACGGTGGGGCGTTGTCGGCTCGTGCCAGAGCCGGGGGAGGTCGGCCGCGAGCGCGAAGATGCGGGCGCGCTGCGTCTCGTCGAGCATACCCCGGTCGCGGCAGCGCTGGCGTTCGACGTCCTCTTGGGCCTCGGTCACCGCGCGCAGCTTTCGATTCCACTCCGCCTCGAGCTCGTCAGCCACCAAGCGGTTGTCCGGGTCGACCTGCATGAACCGGCGGCGGGCAAGATCGGCCTCGTAGCGCGCCCGTTCTACGTGGCGGTCCCGGAGCTGCTCGGCCTCGTCGAGGCGAGACTGAAGCTCCTGCTGAACGGTGAGGGTCGCTTCCAGCGCCAAGGGGGTCACGGCCTCTACGAGCAACCGGCCGACGCGCTCGTCGAGGTGCTGGCCGAGGAGGCTCTGGCAGATCGGCTCCGCTCGCTCAATCCCTCGCCGCTGACACGCATACATCGGCACGGGCGTCCCGTCGCGATAGGTGTAGCGCACGGTCATGCGCTCCCCGCACACGCCGCAGATTACGAGGCCCTGCAGGAGCGCCGGGCCTTCGCGGGGTGGGCTCTTCTTGCGGTCAGCGCCCTGCGCCTGGGCGTTCTCGCGCAGCCGACGCTGGTTCTCCTCGAAGTCGTCCCAGGAGATGTAGCCGGGGTGCGCGTCCGGCAGGAGCGCGGTCCACTCTTCCCGGGGCAGTCGCTCGAACGTGCGGCCGCGGTCGCCATGCCGACGCTGCCGGCTGCGTCCGAAGAAGAATGCGCCCGCGTAGCGAGGATTGTGGAGGAGCCAGAGCGCGCGGGAGTGGTGCAGCTCGGCCCAGATCACGTCGCCTTTGGCGGGGCCCGACCGTGCGCGGCACGGGAACTTGAGGCCCTCGCTCCGAAACGCCTTGACCGTCGCCGTCGCTGAGCCCGTCCGGCGGAACGTCCGAAAGAAGGCCCGGATCGTCTCCTGCATCTGTGTGTCCGGGTCGAGGACGACCCGGCCGGCGGCGTCGTAGCCGAACCCGATCGGCAGCGGCGTCTCCAGCTCCCCGCGCCGCGCCTTGCTCAGGATCCCGCCCCGCAACCGCGCCCGGAGCACGTACAGCTCCGCCTCGCTCATCGTGCCCTTGAGCCCCAGGAGCAGCCGGTCATTGAAGTGGGCCGGATCATAGACGCCGTCTTCGTCGAGGATGAGCGTGTCGCTCAGCGCACAAATCTCGAGGAGCCGATGCCAGTCCGACGAGTTGCGCGCCAGACGGGAGACCTCGAGGCCCATCACGATGCCGGCCCGCCCCATCCCGACGTCGGCGACCAAGCGCTGGAAACCATCGCGTCCCACGGCAGAGGCGCCTGACTGGCCCTGGTCGGTGTCGATGACGATGACCTTCTCGACGGGCCACCCCAGTGCGACGGCGCGCTGGCGCAGCGCGTACTGGCGCTCGGTACTTTCCGTGTTCTCGAACACCTGCCGGAGGGTGGATTGCCGCACGTAGAGGTACGCGTCGCGCTTGAGGTGGCGTGCCGCGACCTTCTGGTGCGCATCGCTGGCCATCATGTCGTGGGCCCTCCTTCGCGCGCGCTCGAGAGCGCCATGGCCGCAAGGACCATGGTCACCTCGCCGCACAGGTCAGTCGGCAGACGCCGGTCCCGCTCCCGCTCCATCAGAGGCAGACGGGGCGGCCCGGACGGTGGCGACACGGCCGCACACGCCTCGATCCAGGCGGCCATGCCACCGCGGAGGAACAGTGCGAACCCCACCCCGCGGGCGGCGCTTGGGGGTCGCCCGGTCGCGACGCGCCGGAGTTCTTCATAGCCCGACACGAGCGGCTCGGCGGGCTGGCTAACCCGCTCACCGCCGTTTTTTTTCCTGCCGGGCGAGCGCGCGCTCGACCGTGCGCGGGTGGACCTGGACGCCGAAGCGCGCCGTGACCAGTGGCACGAGTGACGAGGCGGCCCGCGAAGGATCCGCCGTCCGGAGCTCCCCGACGAATCGCAGGATCTCCGGAGTCAGCTTGTGCCCCGCGCGGGGTCCCCGCTTGCGCGGCAGCAGGCCCGCGAGGCCCCCGCGCGTCAAGGCGGCCTGCGCCGCATAGAAGGACGGCCGCGAGAAGCCAAAGGTCTGGGCGGCGCCGGCGACCGAGACGCCGTCGACCTGCACTCGGCGGAGCATCTCGTACTTGACCTGCGCGAGGTCCTTGGCGTCGAAGAACGCCGACGCCCCGAACAGGACGTCGCGCACGCGTTCGGGCCGCGGGTTGAGGGTGCCACGTTGCCGGAGCGCGTCCACCTTGGGATCCCGGCGTCGGCGATGGGGCATCCTGGCCTCCTGAGTGTGGCAGTCTATTTACGCCGCATCGAGTTCCAAGGGCACGTCGCTGTCCACCGACACAGTCTGGCATACCGACGGTACCGGCACCGCGATATTTCTTGGACCCTTCCGGCCACCTGGTTCTGAGCGGCGTCATTACCCTTACACGTCCGGCGTAATTCGTCTTACAAGCCCTCCGCCTTTCAGTCCCTCGACCACGTCGGCCAGCCGGAGGAGGTCGTCTGTCCGGAATTGGCATCGGCCGGCGGCCACCACCGTGAACGGGTCCGCGGTCGCCGCACTCGTCCATCCGGTCGGCATGTGGTAGAGCCGGCCCGTGGCGTCGCGGAAGTACACGCGGTCCTCGCCCCAGGCCTTCCGGTACGTCACCAACTCGAACGCGTGTCCGAACAGGGGATGGAACGGGTGAGTCACACGGACGAGGGGCCGCGCATCACCTGCATCGGTAGTAGTCGACTGCTCTCGCCAAGGGGCGCGTCGAACGATTTATCGGCTTCCTCCGCCACGCGTTCTTCGCGGCGC
>CAZWXA010000447.1:0-3459 GCA_964637755.1 uncultured bacterium
TGTTGCCAACTCAGGCTTCGAGGCCAAGCTCTGGCAGGCTGCCGATGCAGTGCGCAATGACATCGTGCCGAGCGGCCCGGCCGACCCCGAACGCCGCGGCCTACTGCTGAAGAGCGCAAGGCGTTTCTTGACCCTGACTGGTCACCGCGCGGGAGTCACCGGGCTTCGCCGAGGGCGAGTACGGCGTGGCCAAGACGCTCTCCAAGGCCAAGAACACCAGCGTCGGCGGCATGGTCGAAGCGGGCATCGTCACCTCCAAGGGCGGCAAGGTGCGCCTGCTCAAGCCGAGCGAGCTGCCCGCGGACTGGGACCCGGCTACCGACCCTCGCCTGACGGCGTGGGAAGTCGTGCACCAGTTGATCCGCGCGCTGGAGGCGGGCGGCGAGGGTGCGGCGGCGGAGCTGGTCGGCACGCTGGGCAGCAAGGCGGAGACCGCCCGCGAACTCGCCTACCGGCTCTACACCGTCTGCGAGCGGAAGAAGCGGGCCCAGGAGGCGCTGGCGTACAACGCGCTCGTCCAGAGCTGGCCCGAGATCGCGCGCCTCGCGCGCGAGGGCGGCACGCCGCCGGCCGAGCAGGTCGCGATGTTCGAGCGGGAGTAAGTCGTGATGTTTGCTGACTCTTCTCGTGACGAGGAGGCGTCCAGGTGCCGATCGTGAAGCGGCTCGTGTGTCTGGCGAACTCCCGCAAGCGGTCCGGGCGTTGTGTCGCTGGCAAGGAGCAGACGGAGTCGGGTCCTGGGCGATGGGTTCGCCCCGTCAGCGATCGACCCGCCGAGGAGGTCTCCGAGCACGAGCGCCAGTACGAGGACGGGAGCGATCCGCGCGTCCTCGACATCATGGACGTCCCTCTGAAGAGCCACCACCCCAAGTCCTATCAGTCGGAGAACTGGCTGCTCGACCCGGACCACTACTGGGGGCGCACGGGAAGAATCGACTGGGACGACCTCCATGCTCTTGCGGACGATCCGGCTACGCTCTGGCTGAACGGGTTCACCACCGGGGCCGGGCAGAACGACCGTGTCCCGCTCGCCAATGCCGAGACCCTCATCCACTCGCTGCACCTGCTGCGCCTCGAGCGGCTCAGGCTACGGGTCTTCGCCCCAGGGGCCACCTTCGGGAACCCGAAACGACGAGTCCAGGCCGACTTCCGGTACCGTGGCGTGAGCCACCGCCCGTGGGTGACAGATCCACTCGTCGAGCGAAAGTACCTGGCCGCGAAGGACGGCGCGTACCCGATCGGCGAGTGCTTCGTGACGGTGAGCCTCGGCGAGCCTCACGAAGGCCGTTGCTACAAGCTCGTCGCAGCCCTGATCACCCCGGATCGGGAGGGCGATCGAAGCTCATGACGACACCGATGGTCTTGACAATCGGTCACTCGACTCACGGGCTCGAGAGATTCGTCGAGCTCCTGCGCAAACATGACGTCACGGTGGTTGCCGACGTTCGTTCGTCCCCGTACAGCCGGATCAATCCCGACTTCAATCGCGAGGCTCTCCAAGCGACGTTGAAGGAGCACGGGATCGCCTACGTCTTTCTTGGTCGTGAGCTTGGCGCCCGATCCAGGGACCCCAAGTGCTACGTGCAAGGGAAGGTTCAGTATCGCCGGCTCGCGGAGACAGAGCTGTTCAGGGCGGGCCTGGGCCGGATCGTGCAGGACGCGCAGTCACATCGGATCGCTCTGCTCTGCGCCGAGAAGGAGCCCCTCGCCTGTCATCGCACACTCCTGGTCGGACGCGAGCTGGAGGCGCTCGGTGTCTCCGTTGCCCATATCCACGCGGACGGCAGTCTGGAGGCGCACGCCGCCGCCATGACGCGCCTGCTCGGGATGCTGGGGATGTCCGATCGCGATCTGTTCCGCACGAGGGGCGAGCTGATCGCGGAGGCCTGTGCTCGCCAGGAGCAACAGATTGCCTATGTCGACGAGGACATGCGGGAGGAGGCAGGCTCCAAGGGGTCACCATGAGGATCTTCAAGATCGGCTTCACGAAGAAGTCCGCGGAGGCGTTCTTCTCGAAGCTCCGCAAGTCGGGCGCCAAGCGAATCGTGGACGTGCGCCTGAACAACCTGTCCCAGCTCGCGGGCTTCGCGAAGCGGGACGACCTGAAGTATTTCCTCCGAGAGATCTGCGGGATGGATTACGTGCAGGGGCCGGCTCTCGCCCCAACTCAGGAGATGCTCGACCGCTACAGGAAGGGGAAAGGGAAGGGCGACTGGGCGGCGTATGAGCGAGAATTCCTGGATCTCATGCGACTGCGCGAGGTCGAAAGGAGCGTCGCGCGAGACGCCCTTTCCGACGGCTGCCTGCTCTGCAGCGAAGACAAACCTCAGCGGTGCCACCGCCGCCTCGTGTCCGAGTACCTGAGGGAGCGCTGGGGCGACGTGGAGATCGTCCATCTCACCTGAGACTGGAGGAGGAGTGGTCGTCACCGCGCGAGTAGACGTCGGCAGGGCGGCGGGGTGTTTCATGGCCGAACGGATAGGGTCCAGGTTCGCCAGCGAGGGCGGGAAGCCCGAACAGGCTCAGATGTTCGAGCAGCCTTGACGGATGGCCGGGCGAGCGCCCCTCGTCGTCGTGATCGCCGGCCCGAATGGCGCCGGCAAAAGCACGATGGCGCCGCGGCTCCTGCAAGAGGCATTGACAGTGACCGAGTTCGTTAACGCCGACCCCATCGCGATCGGGTTATCCGCGTTCCAGCCCCAGTCGGTGGCGATAGCCGCGGGACGGGTGATGCTGGCGCGAATGAGGGCGCTCGCGCGGGCGCGCCGGGATTTTGCCTTCGAGACGACGCTGGCCAGCCGCAGCTTCGCCCCGCGGCTTGCGACCCTGCGCGCCTCGGGCTACCGCGTGCACCTGGCCTTCCTCTCGCTGTCCGGCCCGGACCTTGCCGTGGCGCGGGTAGCAGAGCGAGTGCGCCAGGGAGGCCACGATGTCCCGGAGCCCGTGGTGCGGAGGCGTTTCGTAACCGGGCTGAAAAACTTCTTCTCCCTGTATCAGCCTCTTGCTGATACCTGGCAGATGTTCGACAACTCGACGGTGGACGGTCCTCGTCTCATCGCGACGGGTCGGGCTGGCCAGCCGCCAACCGTTCTCGATGCCGACACGTGGGCCGATCTTCACGAGAGGCAATGATGACCACATCGCGAGATTGTGAATCCACGCCCCTCGAGCGGGTCGAGGACCTGCCGCGAATCCTGAAGGCTATGACCGAGGCCGTGCGCGAGGCGTTGCTGCGGCACAAGCGGCTCGGGAACCCGGTCGCGGTGTGGCGCGAAGGGCGTGTTGTGTGGCTCCGCCCCGAGGAGATCCCGGCGGAGATGGTTGAGCCGCTCCGCGGAGGAGAGTGACACGATGGCGATCACCAACCACGAGCGCGTCGGCAAGGCGCTGGAGCTGCTGAAGGCCGGGCTCGGGCCCTTCGTCGAGCGCGAGTTCAAGAGCGCGTACCAGGATCGCGCT
>CAZWXA010000448.1:0-3455 GCA_964637755.1 uncultured bacterium
ACCTTGAACTTGTCGAGCGACTTGACGAGGTCTCCCACCAGCGCGCCGAACTCGGCGTCGGTGATGTTCATGCCGGCGTGGGCCGACTTCATGTCGCGCCCCGTGTACTTGCACGGGCCGCCCGTCGCCTCGCAGACCTGCTCCACCAGGAGCGTCTTCAGCCGCGGGATGTTCGTGTTGGCGAAGCGCGCATTGATCCGGCTGTCGGCCGCGACGTTGCCGACGAAGTCCTCCACGACCGCGGTGATGGCGGGCTTGCCGCCCAGCCGGTCGTAGAGCGACTTCTTGCCCATCGACTCGTCCTTCATCATCTTCTCGTCCTGCATGCCAGCGCACCCGGCGGCGAGCACGCCGACCGTCGCCACCAGCCCCATCATTCGACGCACCGTCATTCTTCCCTCCTGTATGTGTGAGGTGGACCGGCCAGAACCTCTCCCTGCTTCGTTCTACGAGCGGCGCCCGCTTCCCGGATTTGCCCTCACCCCGGCCCTCTGGTAGTGATGACAGGCATGCCCGAGCACGGCGTCGATCTCATCCGCCGGATGGCCGGCGGGGACCGCGAGGCGTTCGCCGCCTTCTACGACCAGTACGCACCGCTGGCGTTTGGCGTGCTCCGGCGCATACTTCGAGACCGCGCCGAGGCCGAGGAGGTGCTGCAGGAGGTCTTCTGGGAGATCTGGCGGTCGGCGCCGGATTACGACCCCGAGCGGGGCAGCCCGGAGGCGTGGCTCGTCATGCGGGCCCGCAGCCGGGGAATCGACCGCGCCCGTTCGGTGCGTAGAAGAAGTGAGATGATCGCTGCCTCGCCGCCGGCCGCCGCTCCGCCCGACCCCGGACACGATCCCGCGGCGGTCGAGGACGCAGGGGCGGTGCGCGGCGCCCTCCTGAAGCTGTCGGCGGTTCAGCGGGAGGTCATCGGTCTCGCCTACTTCGAGGGTCTCACCCAGACCGAGATCTCCGAGCGGCTGCGGGAGCCGCTCGGCACCGTCAAGACCCGGATACGCGCGGGCCTGGAACGGCTGCGTGCTCTCATGGGACCACGCTGATGAGCAAGGCCCACGAGCGTGTGACGGGCCGGGCTCGGCCTGACGTGATTCAGCCGATCGGAGGGCGCCGGTGAGCACCGAGCACGAGCCCCTCCGGGAGATGGCCGCGGCCTACGCGCTCGGTGCCCTCGACGCGTCGGACCTCGCCGAGTTCCGGGCGCACCTGGCCGAGGGCTGCGGAGAGTGCCGGCGGGAGGTCGCCGAGTATCAGGAGGTCCTCGTGCAGCTCGCGGAGGATCTCCGCCGGAATCCGCCGCCCCGGGCCAGGGGCGCTCTCCTGGACCGGATCCGGCGAGTGCCCCACCGGAGGCCGGCCCCGGCGCGCTTCTGGCCGGGGCTGAGATGGGTGGCGAGCGTGGCGGTGGCCGCGGCTCTCGTGGCGGCTGTCGCCACCGTGTTCGTGAGCGCGTGGTACGAGGCGCGCCTCGGCCGGACGGCGCGCGAGGTCGCGGCCCTCCGGGAGCAGATCGGTCAGGAGCGCCAAGCCCTGGTACTCCTGCGGGATCCGGCGACCCAGGTCATTTCGCTGGGCGGGCTCGACCCGAGTCCCGGCGCTCAGGGGCGAATGATCTGGAGCGAGCGCGAGGGCGGAGTCTTCGTGGCGGCCCACCTGCCGCCCCTGCCGCCCGGCAAGGCCTACGAGCTGTGGGCGATCGCCGGCACCGGACCGATCCCGGCGGCCGTGTTCACCGTCGACGCCGAGGGGGCAGCGCGCGCGCGCGTTGCGCCGCTCGCCGGCGCGCCCCCGGTGCGGCAGTTCGCCGTCACCCTCGAGCCCGCCGGTGGCGTCCCGTCGCCGTCGGGACCGATGCTGCTCGTCTCGAAGTAGCCCGCCCGCCGGCGTTCCCCGCGACCGCTCGAGGCCGAGGATCCATTGGGGCCGTCTCCTGCGTGCAGCGGGGAGCTGGGTGGCCCCGGGGTCAGGAAGCGGTACGGTGAGGCGCGACGGGACGCGGCTCGCCGGCGTGCGCTCGACGATGACGCGTATAATCCGCCGAGGAGGATCCTCATGACACTGCCGCCCGCGGTCGACGCGATCTGGAAGGAGATGGAAGCGGTGCGCGCGGAGGTGCTGGGAGAAGCGGAACGCCTGAGCCAGACGCAGGCCGACTGGCGCCCCGCCGAGGGCGAGTGGTCCATCGCCGAGATCCTGAGCCACCTCGCGGTCGCCGAGACACAGACCGGCAAGCTGACCACCAAGCTCACCCGCGAAGCCGCGGCCGCCGGCACGCCGGCCCCGTATCCCGCGGACCTGCGCTCGTTCGAGCCGCTTCCGCGGCGTCCGGCGGAGGGCATGCAGGCGCCGCCCGGTGTCCGCCCGGAGCCGGGCCTCACGCTCGAGCGAGCGGTGGCGGATCTGCGGGCCGTCCGCGCCCGGAGCCGCCAGTCGATCGAGAAGATCGCCGGCCTCGATCCGCGCCCGCTCACGTTCAGGCACTTCTCGATCGGCGACCTGAATCTCGCGCAGTGGTGGATGCTCCAGGCCGGCCACGACACCCTGCACCTGCAGCAGATCCGTCAGGTCAAGTCGTCGCCGGGCTTCCCGGACGGCCGATGAAGGTGATCCTGCGCAATCCGCGCCGGGAGGTCGAAGTCACCGGACCCCGTCGCGTGAAGGAAGTGCTCAAAGAACTCCGGATCATCCCCGAAACCGTCCTGGTCATCCGCGGCGACGAGCTGATCACGGCGGATGCGGTGGTGGACGACCAGGACACGATCGAGCTGCGTCCGGTCATGTCCGGAGGGGCCTTCGAGCGGCCGTGAAGTGCACCAAGTGCGGCGACAAGGCGGTCCTCGAGCTGCGGCGGCACAACGCCGCCTTCTGCGAGTCGGACTTCCTCGAGTTCTTCCGGCGTCAGGTTGCGACCGCCGTGCGACGGCACCGCATGTTCACCCGCGAGGAGCGGGTGCTCGTCGCGGTCTCGGGCGGGAAGGACTCGCTGGCGCTCTGGGACGTGCTGGTCGACGAGGGCTACCAGACGGCCGGCCTGTACCTGGACCTCGGCATCGACGCCTACTCGCGTGAATCGAAGGCGAAGTGCGAGGCGTTCGCGGCCGGCCGTGGCGTGCCCCTGCTCGTCTCCGAGGTCGCGGAGGCGGTCGGCGCTCCCGTGCCGGTGATCCAGCGGGTCACCCGGCGGCCGCCCTGCTCGGGCTGCGGGCTCTCGAAGCGCTACCTGATGAACCGAGCGGCCCTCGAGCACGGCTTTCCGGTAGTTGCGACGGGGCACAACCTCGGCGACGAGGCGGCGACGCTCTTCGGGTCCGTGCTGCAGTGGCAGACCGACGCGCTGGCCCGCCAGTCGCCGGCGTTGCCGTCTACCCATGCCCGGCTCGTCCGCCGCGTGAAGCCGCTCTACCGGCTCTCCGAGCGCGAGACCGCCGCCTACGCGTTCCTGCGGAAGATCG
>CAZWXA010000449.1:0-3415 GCA_964637755.1 uncultured bacterium
GTCCAGGTCCACCACAATGGCCTTGACCTTCTTCGCCCCCATCACGGCACCCACGCCGCCGCGCGCAGCCAGGCGCGATGGGCGGCCGTCCTTGTCGCTGAAGGAGATGCCCGCGAGGAGGCCCAGGTACTCCCCCACGGGCCCGCAGAGGGCGATGGTGACCTTCTTGCCGTACCGGGCGTGGAGCATGTCCTGCGCCTCGAAGTTGCCCTTGCCCAGGTACGGCGCCCCGTCGTCGAACTCGATGCGGCCATCCTTCCCGAAGTGGATGACCACCCAGTCCGGCGAGGCGTCGAGGAGCGTGAACCCGGCGATCTTGAGCTGGCCGAGGCCGTAGCTGAAGGTGCCGCCGCCGTTCGCCTCCTTGATGCCGCCGGTGAGCGGGCTCTTGCAGCCCACGCTCGTGCGGTTGGCGTTGGAGAAGCTCGTCCCCGCGAAGGGGCCGGCGGAGAAGACGAGCGGGTTCTGGGGCGACAGCGGGTCGACGGTGGCCGCACCCAGGTCCAGCAGGGTCCTGGCAATCAGGTAGCGGCCGGCCTTCACGAGTGCCTCACCGTGCAGCTCCCGCCGCGTGATCGTGCGGTCGTTCAGCCGGATGTCGTAGTAGGTGCGCATTGCACGCTCCTGGTCTCTGGAGGAGGTGTCGCTCCCGGTCGTGCGGCCCATGGCCGCTTCCAGGCCCCGATCGTGCCACGGCTGCCGACACGCGTCAAAGCGATATCCCCGGCGCGCACGAACCCGGCCCAGCAGCGGCGCGATCTTCGCCGGACCCGGCGGGAGCGCGATACGCCCTTGCGCCGGGTGGCCCGTCGGTTGTACATTTCGCTCGGCCGCATGACGATCGAGCGAGGTCCTGTGCGCGTCACCGTCCCCGAGAAGGGCTCGGTCGTCGTGCCGGCCGACCACCCCTGATCGGCGTTCCGTCTCCTGCACCTGGCGCGGCGGCGCTCCGGGTGGCCGTCGCTCCGTCGGGCGAGATCCTCGTCGAGACGGCGCGGACCGGCCCGGACGAGACCAGCGACGGCCTGACTCCCGTGGCCCGGGCCCGCGTCACCGCCGCCTTCGGGCGCGGGCCGGGCCACGGCCCCCTCCACCTCGGCACTACCGAGCTCGATGCGTCGCTGCCTCCGGCGCTGGCCTTTCTGCGCGACGTCGGCCGCGCGTTTGCCACCCGGCTGCGCGCGACGCCCGACCTGGAGGAGCGGCGCGGGGGCGTCGTGGTCGACTGCCCCGCGGACGAGCGCGACCGGCTGGCCGGCGCCGTCCCACCCATGCCGGGCGGCGAGTACGTCGACGCCGACTGGGTCGCCGCCCGCTGGGCCGAGGTGGGCCGCGCCTTCTCCGAGGAGATCCGCGGCCACCGGGGCGCCGTCGCCGAGTGGCTGCAGGCGCGCCATGCGTCGTGGCACCTCGTCGGCAAGGTGTGCCTCCACCTGGCCGAGAACCGCGGCGACGACGGCCATCCCTTCGCGTTCCTCGCCACCTACGCGGTCCGCGCCGGCGCCGCCGGCAAGGTGCAGCACCGCCCGCTCGCGCGCGCCCTCGAGGAGTCGTCGGCGCGCGGGGACCGGCAGGCGCTCCTCCACCTGCTCGTGCCCCTGCAGCGCGCGGCCGGGAGCAGCGAGTGGCTGGCCGATCTGGTCGACTCGGGCGCGATCTACCAGCCCCTCGCCTGGACGCCCGCCGAGGCCCACCGCTTCCTGCGCGAGATCCCCGCCTTCGAGGCCGCCGGGCTGGTCGTGCGCGTCCCCGACTGGTGGCGTGCGCGCCAGGGGCCTCGGCCCGAGGTCACCGTGCGCGTCGGCGAGAAGACACCGGGCCTGCTGGGTATGGACGCCCTGCTCGACTTCTCGGTCGGCGTGACGCTGGGCGACGAGACCCTGTCGCCCGCCGAGGTGCGGGCGCTCCTGGCCTCGGCCGACGGCCTCGTGCGGATGCGGGGCCAGTGGGTGGAGCTGGACCGCGAGCGCCTGCGCCAGCTCCTCGACCACTGGGAGCGTGTGCGGCGCGACGCCGGCAAGAACGGGCTCTCGTTCCTCGACGGGATGCGTCTGCTCGCCGGAGCCTCCCCGGCGGGAGGCGACGGCGCGGCTCCCGCTGCCGCCGGCGGCTGGTCGCGCGTCGAGGCCGGTGCGTGGCTCGCCCGGACCCTGGCCGGGCTCCGTGGGGAGGGGCTCGCCGGAGCCGATCCCGGCTCCGACCTGCGCGGCACGCTGCGCCCCTACCAGAAGACCGGCGTGTCGTGGCTCTGGTTCGCCTCCTCGCTCAGGCTCGGTGTCTGCCTGGCCGACGACATGGGCCTCGGCAAGACGATCCAGGTCCTGGGGCTCTGGCTCCTGCACAAGCGGCGCGGCCCGCGCGGCGATCCGCCGCACCTCCTGGTCGTTCCGGCCTCGCTCGTGGCCAACTGGCAAGCCGAGATCGAGCGCTTCGCGCCGTCCCTGAGGGCGCTCGTGGCCCATCCCTCGGCCATGCCCGCGGGCGACCTTGCGAAGCTCGGGGACGCGGAGCTGGCCGGGGTGGACCTCGTGATCACGACGTATGGCACGCTCGCCCGCGTCGACGGGCTCCGGGCCCGCGACTGGTCGCTGGTCGTTCTGGACGAGGCTCAGGCGATCAAGAACCCCGGCGCCCGGCAGACGCGAGCGGTCAAGGCCCTGCGGGCGCGCGCCCGGATCGCCCTCACCGGCACGCCGGTGGAGAACCGACTCGGCGACCTCTGGTCGATCTTCGACTTCCTGAACCCCGGCCTGCTCGGCTCGGCGAGCCAGTTCACGGCGTTCGTGAAGCGGCTGGCCGCCCGGCCGGAGGAACCGTACGCGCCGCTGCGCCGGCTGATCCAGCCGTACCTCCTGCGCCGGCTCAAGAGCGACCGCTCGATCGTGGCCGACCTGCCCGACAAGACCGAGGTCAAGGCGTTCTGCCTGCTGTCGCGGCCGCAGGCGGCGCTCTATCAGAAGGCCGTCCACGAGCTGGAAGGCGTGCTCGCCGGCCTCCGGCAGGGCATCGGGCGGCGAGGGCTCGTCCTCGCGTACCTCATGCGCTTCAAGCAGATCTGCAATCACCCGGCGCAGTGGCTCGGCGCCGGCGCGTGGGACGAGGCGGAGAGCGGCAAGCTGGCCCGGCTGCGCGAGATCGCCGAGGCGGTCGCCGCCAAGCAGGAGAAGGCGCTGGTGTTCACCCAGTTCCGCGAGGCCACCGAGCCTCTGGCGGCGTTCCTCGCCGGCGTGTTCGGGCGGCCTGGACTCGTCCTTCACGGCCAGACGCCGGTCAAGAAGCGCGGCGGGCTCGTGCGGCGTTTCCAGGAGGACCCGGCGGTGGGGTTCTTCGTGCTGTCCGTGAAGGCGGGGGGCACCGGACTCAACCTGACCGCGGCCGCTCACGTGGTGCACTTCGACCGCTGGTGGAACCCGGC